>SLOZ01000091.1 GCA_007132255.1 Limnochordia bacterium
TAATTTACGCGAGTGGCGCGGTTTTTGCAGTTTTGCAGTTGCTTCTTTTTATCTTTAGAAGGGATTTGCGGATAGAAAAAAAGAAGAAATCCTTGAGCAACACCAAAAAAGGCTTTGCAGGGCCGATTGGAGGATTTCTTCTCATGAATAGTCTACCATGGATCCACCGCCTTTTTTAAGGTCTACGTGCCTCACAAAGCACCACGTTTACCGTTATCTGGACCGCATTTATTCAGTCGAAGTCCGCTATCCTCAATACAATGGCCGCCCAGATGACACAAACTGTCGGGGTAGGTGTAGAGCATACGCTCAAGCGCATTCAGCGGTTTCTGTCCAACCAACGCATCGAACGGCGAGTGATCTATGCCAATGTAACTCGCTTTGTTTGGCAAAGAATTCGTCATTGGAAGACGGTCCCCATTGCCTGGGATTGGACGTTTTGCAGGGACTACCAAGAGTGGCAAGTGTTAGCTGCTAGCGTCATCGTACGAGGCCGAGGCATTCCCATTCTACTGCGGGTGTTCAAGAAAAACGAATTTGATGGAGAGCTGAGCCAAAATAGAGTTGAGGACGCCTTTTTACGTGAGCTGCATAGCCTCGTCGAGCCACATCGTCGCTCCGGCCAGACCATTGTCATTATGGCCGATCAAGGCTTCCCTCGCCCTGAGCTCTTCACGCTTCTACGAACACTGGATTTTCATTATGTCATTCGCATAACCAATAACATCAGTGTCACTCTAGATGGGGACACGATGGCTGTAGGGAACATTGCTCTCAAAAAAGGTGAGCGTAAGCTCTTCTGTTCCGTCGGGTACAGGAAAGACCAAGGGCTGACCATTCCGCGGCTCGTGGCCGTGCGTCCGAAAGACGTTCCGAAAGGGAAACGTCTGGATCCATGGTTTCTGGTTAGCTCACTTCCTCGAGGAAGTGTGGCCATCACTCGGTTATCCGAGTTGCGGTTCACGATTGAAGAGGATTTCCGTACCATGAAATCCAACTTCAACTGGGGCCAGAGTCGAGTTCGTCGTCTCAAGCACTATCGGCAATTCCTTCTGCTCGTAGTGGTCGCGATGCTCTTTGCGTTAATGAGCGGCTTAGCCGCTCACAACAAACCAAGCGGAGAGGAGTCATTCTATGGAATTCAGTTTAAAACCAGATTACGAAGTAAGCAAACGGCGGTATGCCGCTTTTTGGGAGCGGACAATCATTGATCGGCCTCCTGTGTGTATTCCCTTCACGAAGCCAAACCCGCAGCCTGTTGCGAGTAAGAACTATGAAACCGAGGAAGCGCGCTGGTTGGATGTATCTTTTCGGGCCGCGCAAATGGAAGCAGAACTTGAGAATACAGTGTTCTACGGCGATGCTCTGCCGATTGCGTGGCCGAATATGGGACCGGAGATATTTAGTGCATGGTGTGGGTGCGGTTATAGGTATGGTCGGGACACAACGTGGAGTGAGCCCTGCATAGATGATTGGGACGCAGACGCCAGCCAAGCTGTATTTGATCCCAAGCATCCTTTGTTTCAGACAACCGTGCGTTTCACGAAGGAATTGATCGAGCGGGGCAAGGGGAAATTTATCGTGGGGTTGACGGACTTTCACCCGGGCGCAGATCATCTAGCGGCTTTGCGGGATCCTCAGACCTTAGCGTATGATATGATCGAGAACATTGATCATGTGCAAGCTAAGCTAGAGGAATCGTATGCCGAGTTCTATCGGGTCTATGATATCTTCTATGAAATGCTCCGAGAGGCAAACATGCCCATCACCTCCTGGACACCGCTGATTCATGAAGGGCGCTTTTACATTCCCTCGAATGACTTCTCGTGTATGATCAGTAAGCAAATGTTTGATGATTTGTTTCTACCAGGTATTGTCGAGGAATGCAGGTTTTATGAGCGCTCTATTTATCATCTTGATGGTCCCGATGCTCTGCGTCATCTCGATTCGCTGTTATCAATCAAAGAACTAGATGCCGTGCAGTGGGTACCCGGGGCGGGCAACGAAGGGTATGAACGCTGGGTTGAAGTGTACCAGAAAATCCAACGTGCTGGCAAAGGGATTCAGCTTTTGCCGGTTAGGATCGCTGAACTCCCGTTGATCTTTGAAACCCTCAGACCCGAAGGGGTTTGGTTTAGTGGTATCCACGGAATAGAGGATCAGGCAACGGCAGATCGGGTGTTGGCCCGCATTGAGAAATGGACTTGACAGTGGGGTTGAGCTGGATGATAATCTGATAATAAAAAGGGTCCATGGATGAAGATGCCTGTCGATCTCGCAGGATATATGGCTGCGGATGGGCGCTAAAGACAA
Source organism: Limnochordia bacterium (assembly GCA_007132255.1). GTDB lineage: Bacteria > Bacillota > Limnochordia > Darwinibacteriales > B1SED10-159 > SLOZ01. Next base: position 2,314 of record SLOZ01000091.1, read on the forward strand.
AAACAAAAAGTAGAAGTCGAAAACGGTGTTCCACCACCATAACTTCACAGCATAGCAACTACTGGCCTGGAGGAGCTGCTTCCGGGCCAGTTTGTCTTTTATGCCGAAGGTCCCTTCTATGTAGAGCGTTCGCCATATTGGGACGCGGATGCGGATGTTCGCAGGAGCAACTTTGAATGCAATGCAAGCACGCGCAGCACTGCGGTTTAGGGGAAGTGTAGTGACAATGTGCCGAATTCGCGCATGACGGCCCGCCAACGAGGGCTCATGAGGACTAGATTGCAGACACGGGAAACAAGGGTAATAGTGCTTCGCAGTGTATTCTTACTTTGCACCGAGTGTTTGTATAAGGTATAATATATTGATAGTGGTTATAATTTTGAATAAGGAGGTCTTTGCATGGGTGACAAAGGACAATGTCCGGTGACAGGATCGAAACGAAAAAACATTGGGATGGGAACGACGGTTCGGGACTGGTGGCCTGACAGACTCAATCTCAAAATGCTGCATCAAAACGCTTCTTCGCGAAACCCCTTTGGTGAAGAATTCAACTATGCCGAGGAGTTCAAGAAACTAGACCTAGTGGCTGTCAAGAAGGATCTTTTTGCTTTAATGACCGATTCCCAGGACTGGTGGCCTGCGGATTATGGACACTATGGCCCGCTGTTCATTCGCATGGCATGGCACAGCGCTGGGACCTATCGTATCGGTGATGGGCGGGGTGGTGCAGGAACTGGCAGCCAACGTTTCCCGCCCCTCAACAGCTGGCCGGATAATGCAAATCTCGACAAGGCCCGTCGCTTACTTTGGTCCATCAAGAAGAAATACGGCAAGAAAATCTCCTGGGCCGATCTGATGATCTTGGCGGGTAACTGTGCGTTAGAATCCATGGGATTTAAGACCTTTGGCTTTGGCGGCGGCCGCGAGGATGTTTGGGAGCCACAAGAAGATGTCTATTGGGGCACCGAAAGCGAATGGCTTGATGATAAACGCTATTCTGGTGACCGCGAATTAGAGAATCCGCTTGCCGCCGTCCAGATGGGTCTCATCTATGTGAACCCCGAAGGACCAAATGGTGAGCCGCGGGCTCTGGGGTCGGCGCAGGACATTCGTGAAACCTTTGCCCGCATGGCCATGAATGACGAAGAGACTGTGGCACTGATCGCTGGGGGCCACACATTCGGCAAATGCCACGGTGCCGGCAGTGCAGATCATGTAGGTCCAGAACCGGAGGGTGCGAACATTGAAGACCAGGGACTGGGATGGAAAAACAGCATGGGCAGTGGCAAAGGTGGAGATACCATTACCAGTGGTATTGAGGGTGCCTGGACACCGACTCCCATCGAATGGGATAACAGCTACTTAGATACCCTATTCAAGTATGATTGGGATCTGGTCAAGAGTCCCGCCGGTGCATGGCAGTGGGTGCCTACAGATCCGGAGGCTGCTGACACTGTACCGGATGCGCATGATTCCTCCAAACGGCATGCACCGATGATGCTGACGTCCGACATTGCGCTGAAAATGGATCCCATTTACAAGCCGATAGCCAAACGCTTTTACGAGAATCCGGAAGAGCTGGCCGATGCGTTTGCCCGCGCTTGGTTCAAATTGACCCACCGCGACATGGGTCCGCTGCCGCGCTATCTTGGACCGGAGGTTCCTAACGAAGAACTGATCTGGCAGGATCCCGTTCCCGCAGTGGATCACGAGCTGATTGACGAGCAGGATATTGAGAAGCTTAAGGGCGACATCATCAACTCGGGTTTGCGAATTCCTGAACTGGTTGCGATCGCTTGGTCGTCGGCGTCAACCTTCCGCGGGTCGGATAAAAGGGGCGGGGCCAATGGAGCTCGCATTCGCCTTGCACCCATGAAAGACTGGGAAGTAAACCAGCCAGAGCAGCTGCAGAAAGTGCTCAAAGAACTAGAATACATCCAGAAGGCGTTCAACAGCGGGCAGAAGAAAGTCTCCCTGGCGGACCTAATTGTATTGGCTGGCAGTGCCGGTGTTGAACAGGCCGCCAAGAATGCTGGATTCGATCTCTCGATCCCCTTTGCGCCTGGTCGCACCGATGCGTCGCAAGAACAAACGGATGAATATGCGTTTTCCATGCTGGAACCGAAAGCTGACGGATTCCGCAACTACAGTAAAGCCAAGTATGCTGTTCCGGCCGAGGAACTGCTCGTTGATCGTGCCCAGCTGCTCGGTCTGACAGTCCCCGAAATGACTGTTCTTATCGGTGGCATGCGGGTATTGAATGCCAACTACCTGCAGTCGCAGCACGGCGTACTGACCGAGAATCCAGAAACATTAACCAATGACTTCTTCGTCAACGTGCTCGACACGGATACGGAGTGGACACCGACTTCGGAGGACCGTGAAACATTCGAAGCCAAAGATAGTAAGACAGGCGAACGCAAATGGACTGCGACACGGGTCGATCTGATTTTCGGGTCCAATTCGGAACTGCGCGCCATTTCTGAGGTGTATGCCAGTGATGATGCGAAGCAGAAGTTCGTTAACGATTTTGCAGCAGCGTGGAATAAGGTCATGAATGCCGA
>SLOZ01000149.1 GCA_007132255.1 Limnochordia bacterium
ATGAGAATGAATACCATTATCTCTTCAGGTTTAGTATATAGTAGAGAGAATATTGAGACAATGGAGGCCGCTTCCATGTAAGGAAGCTGTAAGATTGGAAGACTCAAAGAAATCGCCTTTCAACAACTTCTGGAACTGGCAAAATACGAAAAAGCGCTTTGCACGAGTCCCCTGGAACGGTTGTCACAGGCCAAAATATTGGCAAGCTGTTGAGTAATGTGGTACAAGTGAGCTTGACGCCCCGTTAGACTAGGGAACTTCAGCCCAAGACCGGTTCCTGGTCCGGTGCAGGGAAGCTCGTTGGCTGGTATCACGGAGCGGACTGGCGCCGTTTTTGTCCAGTTGGAGACCGCCAACGATGGCAGTGAACGAGAATTCAGTTTGCGAGCGTGATGGAGAACCTATTTGGAGAGGGGTTGGCGAATCGTGGATTTAGGACTTACTGGGAAATCGATTTTGGTGTTGGCGTCTAGTCGGGGATTGGGTAAGGCTTCAGCTCTGGAGTTTGCACGCGCCGGAGCCCGGGTAATGTTGAGCAGCCGCAGTGAAGCCAAGCTGGCGGAGACGGCTTCAGAACTTCATGAACTCACAGGTGGTGACATTCAATACTTTGCCTGTGATCTAACCGACGCCAAACAAATTGGTGCATTGGTGGCCCACACAATGGATGCCCTCGATACCGTAGACGTTCTCGTTAACAATGCCGGAGGCCCACCGCCTGGAGACTTCGAGCAGTTGGATGATGCCGCTTGGCAGCATGCATTTGAGCTCAACTTGCTCAGCTACGTCCGGGCGATTCGAGCTGTTTTGCCACAGATGAAGGCCCAGGGCAGCGGGCGTATCGTGAACTTCGCTTCCTCGTCGGTGAAGGCTCCTATCCCCGGGCTGCTTCTGTCCAATACCCTGCGGGCCGGAATCGTTGGTCTAGCAAAGAGCTTGTCGCAGGAGTTAGCTCCTCACGGCATCCTGATCAATACCGTGGGGCCCGGCATTATCCAAACGGACCGCATTGTGGAACTCAACCAAGCCAAGGCTGAGCGCACGGGTCTGTCCTACGCTGAGGTCGAGCAAGCGGCGTTGGCTAACATTCCTTTGGGCCGGTTTGGAGAACCTGAAGAGTTTGCCAGGCTCGTCGTTTTTTTAGGCTCGCAGGCTAACACGTATATCACGGGTCAAACCCTACTGGTGGATGGCGGGTTGGTCAAGGCTCTTTGAGGCTTGGCTTGTGGTCGTGCGCAGTGAATTCCTTCATGCGGCACAATCCTAGCCCAATGGGAGCTGAGCGAATTTCTGCTCGCCGAAGATAATCGACGTTTGATCGAGTGCGGACGACTAGAATATGCTAAAATGACCGCAGGTTCCGTTTGTACAGTTTTGACTGTATGAACGGAACCTTTTATATTTAGATTGAGGTGATGGTAATGAACAAACAGGATTACATCGAAAAGTACGGGACGTATTTCGAAGCGCAGGGGCTTCCGCTGTCGGCGGGCCGTGTTATCGGTCTCTTAATGGTTACAGAGGAACCCATGACTCTCGATGATATCGCCGAACAGCTTGAGATCAGCAAAACATCAGCGTCTACAGGTACTAGACTGTTGGAGTCGGCAGCCATTCTCCGCCGTGTTACTGTGCGGGGTGAACGGCGCATCCATTACGCCATTGCAGGTAACATGTGGCCCGAAATGTTTCGCCAAAAGATCCAGACGTTTACCTTCTTGGCCGATCTAGCCCAAGAAGGTAAAACTGTGGTCGACGAGACAGACACCAAGGTGAAGGAACGACTTACGAGTATGGAGGAGTTCTATCGCTTCTTAGCTCTGGTGATGGAGAACGCAGTTGACAGGTGGCAGCAGAAAGAGGTGAAAGAATGAATTACTTTCAAGTGTTGGGATTGGTGTTTGGCTTAGCGGCGCTTTTGAAGCCAGTCTACATGCATGTCATTCCTTGGGACGAAAACAGATTCTTGGCTAAAGCCTACGATGCTAAGCGCCCGTCCTGGGTTTTGGCAGTCGTTGTGTTAGGCTTTGCATTGGTTGCCTTCACTTGGTATATGCACTTAACCGCTGGTGTACGGTACTCCATCGTCATTACATTGCTGTTCTCCTTGACGGCCATTAAGGGCTTAGTACTGCTATTGGACTATGAACGTTTTCAGAAGTGGGTGGCAGGCATGCTTCAGCGCAACCGCGGCCGGGAGATTGTGAAGGTAGATATAGGCGTAGGAGTCTTTGGTGCAGCCATAGTTGTCTTGTCTTGGGTCCTGTATTAATGGGTCTTGTAGTTTAAGGGGGTTTTTCGATGGCGTCACTGAACTACTTTCAATGGCTTTGTTTCTTCTGGGCCTTTGTTGGACTTGGCTCGCGTTTGGTCATGTGGCTGTTGGGACCCAAGTGGAAAACGTGGGAGATCCAGAAGGCGTACAGCCAACGGCGGCCGCCATGGGTGTTGGTGGTTATTGCCGGCGGAGTGCTGTTGGCGGTCTGGACTTGGTATCAGGTTTGGTTAGGTCACACGGCTTTGGGGTGGATCATGGGTGTCCTGGTTTCGTTGACGTTGATCAAGCTGGGAGCATTGCTTCTACGCTATGATGACTTTCGTGCCTTTGCCCGAACAACACTCCATGATGGGAGCAAGTTCGCTGCGCTCAACGCTGCCGTTGTTTTCGTTTCCTTTGGATTCCTGGCAATGGGATTGTTCGTCTATTAGGGTTCTTGACGAGAGGAAAAATTCGAGGTACCGCTCATCGCGCCGCCATGCTTCTGTTTGAGCAGAAGTATGGCGGCGTTTTTGCGCGGTACCATTAACCATTTCCACAAGAGATCGCGATTTTCCAACCACGTCGAGGTCCAGTTCCGGAAAACCTTCGGCGAAGAAGCGCACTTCTCGACCGCTCCCCATGGGTGTGAAGGCCGTATGGATCCTGAGTTGCCAACGGCGGTACGTCACGGTAGGACTGAGCACGAATCCGCCTCAAGCAGGAGATCAAAATAAACCTGCAGGCTGTTATGGACAGCCGTTATTCACGGTACAATGAACTCAACAAAGGCGAACAGGAGGTGCTAAACATGACGAGCTTCGGACTAGAGCAGGCACTGGCGCTGGAACATGCACGGGATCTGCAGATGCAGGCTGCACAGGAATCGCTGCTGACAAAACTTCTTGGATTCCATAAGAAGTAGAAACGAAAAGCAAATAAATTCCAACAACCAGGTACAAGGAAAAAATTACCATGTAACACGCAGCAGACAAAAAATCCAAAGGCACATCCACGGAGCTTTGTGGTGTAACGGGTATCCGTCTCGAGAAGGAGAAAAATTGAACCTCAAGGCTGTTATCGGGAGTTCGCTAGCACGGTACAATGAAGACAACAAAAACCTACAGGGGGTTTCGACCATGACAAACTTCGGTTTTGAACAGGCACTGGCCCAGCAGCACACACAGGAACTACAGTTGCAAGCGCAAAAAGAATCGTTGCTCAAAAAGCTGTTCCGGTTCTAACGGCAAACGTAAATGGAGGTGACCGATCATGTCTGATAACAATTTGGATTACGCAGCGAAAGTTCGCTATCAAGAGTTATGTTCAGAAGCAGACAAAGCAAGATTAGCCCGGAAGGGAGTGGCCAAATAGGCGCCGCTCTCTTTTTTTGCCCTCAAGAACTATGGCAAACCGGCGGTTAAATGTCCGACATCTAAAAGGAGTTTTTGGCTACTTTCGAGAACGTACATATTGGTTGATCTCGCCAAGTGTTTGAATGTTCAGGGGTATCGGCCTTTGACCAACTTGCCGCCTGCTTCAGCACCGGCAGTGTCCACTGGGCAGGATGAACATAGGTAAAGATTCCCATTCGTGAACAGTTTCGCTGCAGTTATCGTTAGTTTAGAAACGTGAGTAGGATTAAAAATTTCAAGGCATGGAGGTCTGAGAACTATGAAGCCAGTCAATGTTGGAATCGTAGGTTGTGGAAACATCAGCGGCATCTATTTCCAGAACACGACAAAGTTTGACATTCTGAATGTGATCGCCGGGGCCGATTTGATCCCGGAACGGATCCAGGCGAAGGCGGATCAATATCCCATTAAATCGTATCCCAGTGGCGCCGAGTTAGTGAAGGATCCGGATATCGAGTTGGTGATTAACCTGACAACTCCACCGGACCATGCGAAAATCTGTTTAGAGGCTTTAGAAGCCGGCAAACATGTGTATGTGGAGAAACCGTTGTCGGTGACTCGTGAAGATGGTCAGCGTGTCCGGAAAGTGGCGGCTGACAAAGGTTTGTACGTGGGTGGAGCACCTGACACATTCTTGGGAGCTGGAATTCAAACATGCCGCAAGCTTCTCGATGATGGTGCCATCGGCACCCCCGTGGCAGCCACGGCTTTCATGATGATTCCGGGGCACGAGAGCTGGCATCCGGATCCAGAGTTCTACTACAAGGTGGGCGGCGGCCCCATGTTTGATATGGGCCCCTACTATCTGACAGCATTGGTAAGCCTGCTGGGTCCTATCCGCCGTGTGACGGGTTCGGCTCGTATCAGTTTTCCGCAGCGGACCATCACCAGCGAACCCAAAAACGGCACGAAGATCGATGTGGAAGTGCCGACACATATCGCCGGTGTAATCGATTTTGAGGGTGGCCCCGTGGGTACCATCATTACCAGTTTCGATGTATCCGGTGCCAAAGTACCGTTTATCGAGATCTATGGTAGTGAGGGCACATTGAGTGTTCCCGATCCCAATACGTTTGGCGGACCCGTTGTGATTCGGCGGCGCGGTGAGGAAGACCAGGAGTTTGAACTGACGCACGGTTATCCGGAAAACAGCCGCGGGCTCGGTGTTGCGGATATGGCGTACGCCATTCGCAG
>SLOZ01000012.1 GCA_007132255.1 Limnochordia bacterium
AAAGGGGAAGTGGATGATATTGACCACTTAGGTAATCGTCGCGTACGTAGCGTTGGTGAAATGGCTGAAAATCAATTCCGTGTTGGTTTAGTTCGTGTCGAGCGTGCTGTCAAAGATAGATTAAGTTTGGCTGATGTGGAAGCGTTAATGCCCCAAGATTTGGTGAACGCAAAACCAGTTTCAGCTGCCGTAAAAGAATTCTTTGGTTCCAGTCAGTTGTCACAGTTTATGGATCAAACCAATCCCTTGGCGGAACTGACGCACAAGCGGCGCCTCAGTGCACTGGGGCCTGGTGGTTTGTCTCGTGAACGTGCCGGTTTTGAAGTGCGGGACGTGCATCACTCGCACTACGGTCGCATGTGTCCTATTGAGACTCCGGAAGGCCCGAACATTGGACTGATTGGTTCCCTGTGTACCTTTTCACGAATCAACGAATATGGTTTCATCGAGACTCCGTATCGTCGCGTTGATGAAGGTCGTGTCACCCAAGAGATTCTCTATCTCACCGCCGATGAGGAAGACAACTTTACCATCGCGCAGGCCAATGAACTTATGCATGACGATGGCACGTTCGAGGGAAGCAAGATTACAGTCCGTGACCGGGAAGTGATTCATAACCTCCCGGCCAACGCTGTTGATTTTATGGATGTTTCACCGAAACAGATTGTTAGTATCGCCACAGCGTTGATTCCATTTTTGGAAAACGATGACGCAGCCCGCGCTTTGATGGGTGCGAACATGCAGCGTCAAGCTGTCCCACTGCTTCGCTCGGAAGCACCGGTGATTGGGACAGGCATGGAATATAAGGCTGCCATCGATTCTGGAGCCGTGGTATTGGCACGCCGTTCTGGTGTGATTGAGTGGGTTACTGGATCGGAAATCAAGCTGCGCGCTGAAGACGGGTCAGCGGACGTTTACAAACTCTTGAAATTCAAACGTTCTAACCAAGGTACATGCATCAACCAGAAGCCTCGAGTACAGGCTGGACAGGTTGTCAGTGTTGGTGATGTTTTGGCTGATGGTCCGTCCACCGATGAAGGCGAACTGGCTCTTGGTCGTAACGTCATTGTGGCGTTTATGCCTTGGGAAGGCTATAACTACGAAGACGCCATTCTACTCAGTGAAGAATTGGTTAAGGAAGATGTTTTCACGTCGATTCATATTGAAGAGTATGAAGCACAGGCCCGAGATACCAAATTGGGTCCTGAAGAGATTACTCGCGATATTCCTAACGTCGGCGAAGAAAGTCTAAAGGATTTGGATGAGCGTGGCATTATCCGCATTGGTGCCGAAGTCAAACCAGGCGACATTCTCGTGGGCAAAGTGACTCCGAAGGGAGAAACCGAACTCACCGCTGAAGAACGTCTTCTGCGTGCAATCTTCGGTGAGAAGGCCCGAGAAGTTAGGGATACCTCACTGCGTGTTCCACACGGCGAAGGCGGCATCATTCTGGACGTAAAGGTCTTTAACCGCGAAAGCGGCGACGAGTTATCTCCTGGTGTTAACCGCCTAGTACGCGTCTACCTTGCCCAGAAGCGGAAAATCTCTGAAGGTGACAAGATGGCTGGACGCCATGGGAATAAGGGTGTTATTTCGCGAATTTTGCCCGTGGAGGACATGCCGTTCCTTCCAGACGGAACACCGGTTCAGATCGTTCTCAACCCTCTTGGTGTACCTTCACGCATGAACATCGGCCAGGTATTAGAAACGCACCTTGGTATGGCGGCTCGGTACCTCGGCATGCATGTGGCCACACCGGTATTTGACGGAGCTACAGAGATTGAAGTTATGGATACCATGGAAGAATCTGGAATGGGACGAGATGGAAAGACAACCTTGTTTGATGGACGTACCGGTGAAGCTTTCGACAATCCAGTCACAGTGGGCCTGATTTACATCATTAAGTTGGCACACTTGGTGGATGACAAGATTCATGCCCGTTCCACAGGACCGTATTCCCTTGTCACGCAGCAGCCTTTGGGTGGAAAAGCCCAATTTGGCGGACAGCGCTTTGGCGAAATGGAAGTCTGGGCCTTAGAAGCCTATGGTGCCGCTTATACGCTGCAGGAAATTCTGACAGTGAAGTCGGATGATGTGGTGGGTCGGGTGAAGACCTACGAAGCCATCGTTAAAGGCGAGAACGTGCCGGAACCGGGGGTACCCGAGTCATTCAAAGTACTCATCAAAGAACTGCAGAGTTTGGGCTTGGATGTCCATGTTCTCAGTGAAGAGGAGCAAGAAGTTGAACTTCCGGACGAGGAAGACGATGTCAGCGAAATGGCCAAAGAGTTGGGATTAGAAATTCAGGGCCGTGAAAGCGACAAGAAGGAAAGCAGGCCTCAACCTCCAAAAGCCAGTGACGAGCCCGAGGAAGACGAGGATCTGGAAGAGTCCTTGGAAGACTCCTTCGAAATCGAAGACCTAGACGCCGACGCGGTGTCCAGTAACGACGATGACGATAGCAAGGAGCAGTAAACAGTGCAGTGGAGGATACGAAGGAGGGACGGCGCTTGCTAGATGTCAACAATTTTGACCGCATTCGTATTGGACTTGCATCACCGGAACAGATTCGGGGCTGGTCCAGCGGTGAAGTAAAAAAGCCGGAAACCATCAACTATCGAACGCTCAAACCCGAACGGGAAGGTCTTTTCTGCGAAAAGATCTTTGGACCTACCAGGGATTGGGAATGCCACTGCGGGAAATATAAGCGTGTACGATACAAGGGCATTGTCTGTGACCGTTGTGGTGTAGAAGTAACACGGGCCAAAGTACGTCGGGAACGAATGGGCCACATTGAATTGGCAGCTCCGGTATCGCACATCTGGTTTTTCAAGGGAATACCAAGCCGCATGGGTTTGATTCTTGATATGTCGCCAAGAACCTTAGAAAAAGTCCTGTATTTCGCTTCGTATATTGTGGTGGAGCCCGGTGAGACTCCGCTGGCGAAACAGCAGCTTCTTTCAGAAGGCGAGTACAGGGATTATCGAGACAAGTACGGCGATGAGTTTACCGCTGGCATGGGTGCGGAGTCCATTAAACGTCTCTTGGACGCCTTAGATTTGGACAAGCTGTCATCCGATTTGCGGAAAGAAATTAAAGATACCACCGGGCAGCGGCGGGTTCGTGCCGTGCGCCGCTTGGAGGTTGTGGAAGCATTTCGCCATTCGGGTAACCACCCGAGCTGGATGGTGATGGATGTAGTGCCTGTCATTCCGCCAGAGTTACGCCCTATGGTGCAGCTCGATGGTGGTCGCTTCGCCACATCCGATCTCAACGATCTTTATCGGCGGGTCATTAACCGCAACAACCGTTTGAAGCGGCTTTTGGAGTTGGGAGCACCGGACATTATCGTCCGCAACGAAAAGCGTATGCTGCAGGAGGCAGTGGATGCCCTTATTGATAATGGTCGGCGCGGCCGGGCCGTAACCGGACCTGGCAACCGTCCGCTCAAGTCTCTGAGTGATATGCTTAAGGGCAAACAGGGTCGATTCCGCCAAAACTTGCTTGGTAAGCGTGTAGACTACTCCGGTCGTTCGGTTATTGTGGTAGGACCTCGTCTGAAAATGCATCAATGTGGTCTGCCGAAAGAAATGGCCCTAGAGCTCTTCAAACCCTTCGTCATGAAAGAATTGGTGGCTAAAGGATTGGCTCACAACATCAAGAGCGCTAAGCGGATGGTGGAGCGCGTTAAACCGGAAGTTTGGGATGTCGTCGAAGAAGTTATCCGAGAACATCCGGTGCTCTTAAACCGCGCACCAACGCTGCACCGATTGGGCATTCAGGCTTTTGAACCTGTTTTAGTGGAAGGCAAAGCTATTCAAGTACATCCACTGGTTTGTACGGCCTACAATGCTGACTTCGACGGAGACCAGATGGCCGTGCACGTACCGTTGTCGGCAGAAGCACAGGCAGAAGCACGGCTTTTGATGTTATCGACCAACAATATCTTAGTGCCATCTAGTGGAAAACCTATTGTTACACCAACGCAGGATATGGTTATCGGTCTTTACTATCTGACCCTGCATAAAGAAGGCGTGCAAGGTGAAGGTTCGTACTATGGTTCCGTCGATGAATTGCGGCATGCATATGATGCCGGTGTCATCAGTTTACACGCACAGATTCAAATTCGCTTTCGTGGTAAGCGGATCACAACAACGGCTGGTCGACTTTTCTTTAACGCTGTACTGCCGGAGGAAATGGCGTACGTTGAAGACGAAATGGACAAAAAGCGATTGGGTGTTCTCATTGAAGTGTTGTACAACAAGGTTGGTTCGGCTCTAACCGCCACGACACTGGATGCCATCAAGGACTTGGGGTATCGGTTCGGCACTCGCTCAGGAACAACTGTATCGGTGGCCGACATTATTGTTCCCGAGACGAAACACCAGCGGGTGGAAGAAGCCGAGAAGCAAGTGGAGACCATCGAAATGCAGCATCGTCGAGGTCTCTTGACGGCAGACGAACGCTATCAACGGATTTGTGATATCTGGACGCAGACCAAAGATCAGGTAACACGTGAAATGCTGGCGAACTTTAGTAAGTTCAATCCAGTCTATATGATGGCCATTTCGGGAGCTCGTGGTAACGAATCCCAGATTAGTCAGTTGGCAGGGATGCGAGGTTTGGTGGCGGATCCGACCGGAAAGACTATCGAGATTCCTATCAAAGCTAACTTCCGTGAAGGTCTGACTGTGCTTGAGTACTTCATTTCTACGCACGGTACGCGCAAAGGACTTGCGGACACCGCACTGCGGACGGCTGACTCTGGATACCTGACACGACGTTTGGTGGATGTTTCCCAGGATGTCATTGTTCGAGAACTAGACTGTTTAACAGAAGAAGGCATTTGGGTT
>SLOZ01000229.1 GCA_007132255.1 Limnochordia bacterium
CGACCTATGAAACCAGCAATTACCCGGCCCTGGGCCTCTACGGCTCCGGCTCCCAAACCCAGCAGCTGCTGCAGTGGCTGTTAACGGACGCAAATCTACGAGAACTTCTAGACAACGATCCAGGTCTGCTGGGTTTGTTCCCAACCCAGCATCGTTCGCTGGGAGCCTTCGGTCGTTCCAGCCAGCTGCCCGGAGCAGCTTCCAGCCTATGGTACATTCCGCGCCAAGGAGCGCTGGTATTTGCCGCTGTGAACGGAGAAGCTGGTCATCTACTGCTGCGAGATTTTTGGGGTTCGGTTGTGGCCAAGCCTTCGGCTGCTGCAGAACTACCGGATGCTCGCGAACTCCGACGCTACCAGGGCTCCTACCTCAGTGACACAGTACCGCAGAACGGTGTAGAAAAAATTGGGCCGCTGCTGGGCAGTACACCGCCGATGATTATCCGCAGCGGTCAAGAATACGCATTGACCCTGGAACTGGGAGGTTATGAAGAACAGCTGATCTTGGTGGATTCAGACCTCTTCGTTGGAGTGGACAGCGGCAGCTTAGTGCAGTTTTTGACCAATGGATCGGGCCGCATTACGGGCCTACTCCATGATGGTGCTCCCCAGCGGACGCTTCGAAAACTTTCGTGGCTGCAGAGCATTGACGTGCGGCGGGCGGTCTGGGTACTTTTCTTGGTGATCCTTATAGTCGAAGTGTTTTCCCCTTGGCTGCTGCCATCGCGGCGCCGTCGGCGACCCGACCCAGAAAACTACCTGCTGGTGCGCAGAATCACCGCGTGGCTCTTTGGGTTGGCCTTTGTGGTGGCCGCAGCGGCCATGCTCAACATCCAGCCCTACCAACTGCCGTTAGGTCTGTCCACGGGCCTAGTATGGGCTCGGCGCCTGCTGTGGCCGGCATTTATCAGTTTGACGGTATTCTGGGGCATTGTGATCTTCAACTGGGTTAAAACAGACCTGCCCGTCGGACGCAAGATCAGCTACACGTTAGTGGTCGTCTACTATACATTGCTGTCTGCCTACTGCTTTGTCTACAACCTTCCTGGTTGGTAAGCAGTGTCCACTGCCGCTAGCCAATAGCCGCATGCGTCTAAGGCCTTGGGCCTGCTCAAGGGGAGCTCTCATCCCCAGGCAGACCTAAGGCCTTTCGCCAGCACCGGCCAAGGAACACCATGTCCATATGTATCGGTCTGGCCTTAACCTGCAACGTTCAGTGAAGGAGTGAAACGGCTCTATGGCTGCAAAGAAACCACCAACGGTGCGGGAACTGGCCCGACAATTGAACCTTTCACCGGCCACCATCAGTAATGTCATCAACGAGCGTCGAGGGCGCGTGGGCGAAGCCACACGCCAAAGGGTATTGCAGGCTCTAGAGCAGGCCAACTATCAACGGGGAGGACGAACCCGGTCCGGCCCAGCGGTGGAGGGTCGTAGTCCGCTGACCCCAGCCCAACGGCGCAGCGTCGGTTTCCTCGGTGTCAATGTCTACAATGCCCTGTCCAACGAATGGTTTCACGGTAATCTCAGCGCTGCCGCTGACGGCTGTGTGCGGCATCACTATGCTCTATCTTTGCTGCTCATGGATGCCTGGGATCCGCAGTACTGCCGCTTCATGCTTGACGACTACGGCTTGGGCGGGGCACTGGTGGTGGCCAATACCCATCACCCCGTGATTCAGATGCTGCGAGAGCGTCAAATCCCCACAATTCTTCTGGACTGCTACGAAATTGGCGATCAATACAATGTGGTGCACCTCGACAATACCGGTGGTTCGGTAGCTGCTGTTAAGTATCTCTTGGACTTAGGACATCGCCGCATTGGTTTCATCGGTGGTCTGGCGGAAGCGTCATCGGCCGTCTACCGCCAGCAGGGTTATCTGCAGGCGCTGCAGATAGCCGGTGTTGTGCCCGAGGCCGACTGGATGCACAATGGTCACTTCACCGAATTCGGCGGCCAGTCCGCTGTTAAGATTCTCCTGCAGCGATCACCTGACTTAACAGCGTTGTTCTGCGCCTCGGACGACATGGCCATCGGGGCAGTGCGCGGCTTGGAAGAACTGGGGTATCGGATTCCGGAAGACGTATCCGTTGTCGGCTTTGATGGCACCCGCAAAGGTCAAACCATGCGTAAACCCTTAACGTCCGTATCCGTGGATCCGTACCAGGTAGGGCAGACGGCCTGCGAGATGTTGATCCATCTCATGGAATCGAGGCAGCGCCAGATCAACAAAGTGCAAGTGGATGTGTCGTTGATGGTCGGTGCCACCAGTGGACCACCACGCAGCGAAGCGTGATGGTTTGAAAGCGCAGTCAGGTAACGTTCGTTAATCATCTAATGACCATGGCGACATTTGGGGAACACGGTTTGTTCGAAATCAGGCAGGACCTCTGGTGCAGAGACCGCTCCTGATTTTTGTTTTTGAGCAGCGGCGATTACGCCGCTGACTGTTGACGGCTTCCTGGTCAAAAACTCGTGCAGAACTCGAAGCTGCTTGTAAGGGTTTTGGACCGGATGAGCATGCCGTATTTGAAACTCTCCGTCTTAAGACCTAACCCGAGGCAGTCCGTAGACCGATTGTGCTGGGATAGCGTTGACAGTGTCGTCATCTTTGTGATATACCTAACAAGCCAGCTGTTGGCGAACACTTTCTTTTTGGAGCGAAGCAAAGGAGGCAGAACCATGGCAGCGATTTTGACCGTGGAGAACATACGCAAGACATTTGGATCCACGGTGGCTGTGAACGATGTGAGTTTCTCCGTAGAACCTGGGGAGATCAAAGGTTTGCTGGGGCCTAATGGTGCTGGGAAAACCACCGCAATTCGCATGATTATGGGCATCTTAGCACCGGATCAGGGTACTATCCATTTTGACTTACCCGGTGGCAATGGCCAGATCCCCAAAGAACGGATCGGCTACCTTCCCGAGGAAAGGGGCCTGTACTATGATGCGAAGGTCATCGAGAACCTTGTCTACTTAGCAGAGCTCAAAGGCTGTTCGCCCAAAGAGACTCGCGGCGATGCCATGCAGTGGTTAGAACGCCTCGAGTTAGGGGAGTGGGCCAACCAGCGCCTGGACAAGCTTTCCAAAGGCATGCAGCAGAAAGTCCAGTTCATTGCGTCCCTGCTTCACAAACCGGATCTGGTGATGCTGGATGAACCGTTTTCGGGATTGGATCCGATCAACCAGAACTTTTTCAAAGAACTGATTCATGAACTGCGGGATCAAGGAGTCACAGTTCTGCTGTCCGCCCATCAAATGAGCTTGGTGGAAGAACTCTGCGATTCGCTGGCCATGATTCACCGCGGCCGCATGGTCTTAAGCGGCAGCATCCGCAGCATCAAAGACAACTACCAAGAACGCATGCTCGATGTGCGCTACAGCGGAAATCTCAATCTCAACGGCGCCTTAGAGCGATTCCCAGGCATGTCCCTGGAACTGCAGCGCGGCGATCGCTTGCTACTGCGTTACGACGGCACCGAAGCCGTAAAGGATCTTATCAGCGGCATTTCCAACTATATGGATCTGACCGAGTGCTCCATCCAAAAACCGCCACTGCACGATATCTTTGTCAATACTGTGAAACAGCAAGGGGGGCAGATCGATGAAACTGAAATGGCCTAATGTCTTCCGGGTTGCTCGTTGGGAGTTTTGGAAAGGCGCTCGCAGTCCGATGTTTCTGTTCATGACCTTTCTCATTCCGCTGATCATGGTTGCCTCAGGTGGTGCCAACTATCTGACGGAACGGTTTGAGCAAGAGCGACCGATGAATCTGGGTGTATATAACGAAGGCGAAGCATTTTTGCCGTACCTGCAGTCGGGGAACTTTCCTGAGACCATTGTCTTTGAGACGTTTTCCACGGATGAAGCACGTCTCCAGGCCATGTTGGACGAAGGCACCATCGATGCCTATTTGAAAGTGACCGATGAAGGCCTAGCGCGAGGAGCCATGAACTTGTATGCCAGTGATCTGCGCCAGGTCAACCCAAATATGCTGCGCAATGCCCTTCAGGCACCGTTGTCGCAGTACCGCTTGGATCAACTAGGCTTGGATGCTGAGATCATTCTCAGTGCTACGCAGCCTGTGGAATTGCAGGTACAGGAACTGCGGGATGGGGAAGCGGCGGATATGTCCATCGCAGGCATGGTTGTCCCATTGGCTGTGGCCATGGTCTTGATCATGTCAGCGCTGTTGTCAGGACAGGTGTTAATGTACGGGGTCATCAAGGAAAAGCGCAATCGGGTTGTAGAGATTCTACTATCTTCGCTGTCCTCGGCAGATTTGCTGCTGGGTAAGATTGTTGGGGTAGGAGGACTGAGTCTGCTTCAGATTTTGATCTGGGTTGGGGTTGCAGCGGTTGTTGGTGCCAGGTTCATCGATTTGAGTACCTTGAACATAACGCTGCTCGATCTGGCCCCATCGCTGCTTTTCTTCTTCTTTGGCTTCTTTCTGTTGGCCTCGATGTTTGCTGCTTTGGGAGCGACGATGAAAGAAGCTGAGGAGAGCAGCCAAGCCCAAGGTTTGGTGGTATTGATACCTGTGGCACCGATGTTTGCCAGCAGTTTTTTGATAACCAATCCCGATGCCCTTTGGGCTGTGATCCTCAGCCACGTGCCACCATTTATCCCAACCATGGTTTTACTGCGCATGGCGGCGATGGATCTGCCGCTGTGGCAGATGGCTTCGACCATGGCCGCCTTGTTGGTATCAATAGGATTGTTTGTCTTTTGGGGCGCCCGTGTCTTTGAGCGGGGAATTCTCCAATATGACAAAGCTATGGGTGTCAAGGACATTGCCGCTGCTCTGCGAAAGTGAGCTCTGGTGAAAAAAGTTCCTTTTTCTTCC
>SLOZ01000053.1 GCA_007132255.1 Limnochordia bacterium
GGTGAAATCGCTGCTAAAGCGATTTCGAGTCTCTTGTTATGAGCTCGCCAGGGCATTTTATCAACACGTTTCTAGAAACACTCACAGGGAACACCGTGTTGTGTTGGCCGCGCAATGCCAGCGGTGGACAGCCGCCGGAGCGCGGTGATTCTTGTGGCGGCAGCGCCCCATGACCGTAAAACCCTGCTCCAAAGTGGTGTCCGGTCAGCAGGCTTGAGGCCGCGGTGTCACAGAAATCCCAGGTAATAGGCTTCTCGGCTGGGCTTCAACCATTGAAGTTTGCTTTGGGAGCAGCACCGAGTGTAACCTAGATTGGAAAAAGCTATTGACGTCTAGGGAGAACGTGATAGGATAGAGATGACGAGAGATTCGCATAATGCGAATTATTGCGCGCAAATATTTTGGATTTGGTCGGTGAACTTCTGATGGGACCCTTTGGCGGGAGTGGTGCGGGTAACGCTTTCAAGCTAGCATTGGCGGTTCGGGGCACGCAGCCCGAGTTGAAAATGGAGTTAGAAAGGAGGGCGCGTCCATGGAATGGTATTGGTGGGTGATCATTGTTATCGTTGTGGCCGGTGTGGTGTACAAGCTGACCAGGAAGGAACCTTGATGGCGTACTGAGGGTCTTGCCGAGGGACCTGCAATCCTGGTGTTCCTAAATTCCTCGGAGCAGCACTAACATGGTCTACCGTGCAGAAGCTCGACTCGACAAAGGTGTCCACTTTGGCAAGATGTTTGTGCTATCACTGGCCTCCAGGCAGCCCTGCCTGGAGGCCATCTTACTGCTTGACAGGCATATTTGATTATCTGACGCGCAGCACCCACCCAGGACTGCCTAACATAAGGCCTGCGCTCCCTAGTTTGGCGCGTATCCTTCAGCAGCACTATTACCTTTTCCCTGAACCGTTGGCTTCAGAAGGTGAGTCAGGCAGTGGATGTCCATCAGGTCAAATTTCTTGGATCGGAGGAAAACGCCGCTTTGATCCGGAACTATGACAAGAGGAGTCGTCGAACATTCGGAACGGGCATCCCGGCCTAGAAAACACGCAGCCTGTTTTCGTGTTTCATGATGTCAAGTCACTGACACGGGAGTCTGTTTCATGGACAGTCGTGCGTAAGAGCTTTGTGGGCAACATGTCGTAGCAGGCGCTTTTGCGAGTCGAACCGTCAGATTTCGGCGGTGAAGCACATCTGTGAAACAGGCCAGTTAGCTATTGGGCGGGTATTGGCAGTGAAAACGACCGATTGGACCGACTGGGAGATCAGGGGAAGGTGGACTAGACAATGAGAAAAATCATCAATCAACCAGAAGCTATGGTTAACGAAATGCTGGAAGGAATCTTGGCGGCACATAGCAGCGAACTGACCTGCGCCAACGATGATCAGCGCTGTATCGTCAAGAAACAACTCCAGCCAGGAAAAGTGGGCATTGCCACCGGCGGGGGCTCGGGCCATCTGCCGCTGTTTTTGGGTTATGTTGGCGAGGGCATGCTCGATGGCTGTTCAGTGGGCGGCGTGTTCCAGTCGCCGGGAGCTGACCAGATGTTTGAAGTCACCAAAACCATTGAGCAGGGCGCGGGTGTGTTGTATATTTACGGCAATTACAGCGGCGACTGCATGAACTTTGACATGGCCGCCGAAATGGCAGATATGGAAGGTATCCAGGTTGAGCAGGTGATTGGTACGGATGATGTCGCATCGGGAGAAAAGGGCAAAGAAGACCGTCGCCGCGGTGTGGCTGGCATCTTTTTCGTTTACAAGACGGCAGGGGCCTGTGCGGCAGCGGGAAAGTCGTTAGCTGAAGTAAAAGCAGTTGCGGACAAAGCCAATGCGAATACGCGGACTATGGGTGTCGCCCTTTCCCCGTGCACCATTCCTGAGGCGGGGAAGCCAACGTTCACCATTGCTGATGGCGGCATGGAGATCGGCATGGGAATTCACGGCGAACCCGGCGTGCGCAAAGGTCAACTCCAGTCGGCTGATGCCATTGTTGATGAGATGCTGGCGCCGATTCTAGAGGATCTACCCTACGAGTCCGGTGATGAAGTTGCTGTACTTATGAATGGATTGGGTGCGACTCCCCAAGAAGAGCTGTATGTGATGTATCGACGTGTTCATGAAATACTAAAGGAACGAGGCATCCATGTCTTTCATGTTTATGTGGGTGAATTTGCTACATCGATGGAAATGGCTGGTGCTTCGATATCGCTTTTGAAGTTGGACGAAGAACTGAAACTGTACTTGGCACGTCCAGCTAATACTCCGTTCTTCAGCCAAGTCCAGCTGGGTTAATGGCCCTTTCAAAGGAAAAAAATGCGGTAATGAACGGGGCAGTAGGAAAGGGGAGTTTCAGTGGAAGCGATGACAGTTCGAGACGTGAAAGCAGTTTTTGCTCGTCTCAACGACTTAATGACGGAAAACAAACAGTACTTAATAGAGTTAGACGGGGTCGTAGGTGATGGTGATCTCGGTTTAACTATGCACCAGGGTTTTCAAAAAGCGCATGAAAACGTGCAGGCTATGAGCGAAACCGACGTTGGCACGGTCATGGCCAAAGCAGGGATGGTCATTGCTCGCCATGCACCGTCAACCATGGGTACTCTTATGGGCACCGGCTTTATGAAAGGCGGTAAAGCGATCCAAGGCCATGAGACGATGGACGTTGAACAATTATCCGTGTTCTTTGCTGCCTTTCTCGACGGGATCATGGCACGGGGTAAGAGCGAACCGGGTGAGAAGACCGTGGTGGATGCACTGCATCCGGCAGTGGAATCGTTAAAAGACAGCTTAGTCCAGAACCGAAGCCTCACTGAAGCACTGAACGCAGCGTATGAAGCTTCGGTTCAGGGTGTGGAAGCGACCAAGGAAATGGTGGCTCAGCGAGGACGAGCGGCCTATTATGGTGAAGGCTCCAAAGGGAAGCAGGATCCTGGCGCGACCGTAGGCATGTTGTTATTTAAAGGATTCGCTGGTTTGTAGGCCGGGAAAAGTTGATGAATAGGACGCTGGACGGGGTACACGACATCCATCGGTTCAGTATCCGGGCAAAAAGAACAAGGAAAACCGATGTGCAGGTTACATTGGCAGCACCAGTGGAGAGCATTGCTCGGCGGCGTTGTCTGGCTCCCAATGCTTGGTGGGAGTGGAGGTTCGTTTTTCAGGCTGCGGAGTGCTGCCGTAGCGTCCACATGAATATCTGGAACGAAAGTGATGGGGTTGAATGAACGAGCAGCGTAGGAGTCCCCATGGTGGTAGACCATTGTTAGTTGTGATCTTCGTGTCCCTCGGATATCCGGTAGTATATTATGCGGTCATCATGGGTCTGGCCATCACGGCACCGGCTGCCCGGTATTCCTTGACCATTGCATCCGCTGTCTTTCTAACGGCCGTTGCCCTTTGGGCCACGAAGAAGGACGGTATAGCCTTGGAGGCCATTGGGTGGAGCTTGATTGGGTCAAACAAGCGCTGAGTCTCATGGCGGTGCTCTGGGTGTTAATGGTGATTGTGCACGACTCCTTATCGGGTTCGGTGACGGTATCACAATACGCTACGATCCCCAGCTTGATCCAGCAGAGGCTTTTCGTGGGTTTAGCCTAAGAACTCCTGTACCGCGGGTATCTCTTGGAGCGGTTAACCAGGGAGTTTGCTGGTCACGGACCGTGGTTGGCGCTGTAGTGGTGTCTAGTGCACTCTTGCCGCCATGCATATTCCGGTCCGGCTGTTCAACCAATTCACACTCGCACAGATGATCATCAGCATGCTCTGGTTATTCCTTTTGGGTGTGCTGTTTAGTTTCGTGTTCTTAAGGACCAAGAATATGGTCTCAACTGGTTTGGCCCATGGAAGTTGGAATGAGCCGTTCTTCGGTGTCCAGGGTGATTTCCTACAGATCCTTGCTCTAATCGTGGTCGGAAAAGCGGCGCGTCGTCTGCCTTTCTGGATGGCGAGCAAGAGCGCGTAATTGGCAGTTCGGCCTCAGCAATGGAGTGCGAAGCAGAATCGTGCTTCCCTTTGCCTGAACGACTTTGGCGTGACTGCCACCGTTTGGCAGGCTCCTTGCGCGTCGACGTGCAGTGATCAGGGTTGCCGACAAAATGCCGATAGCTTGGCCTTAGTACGCTTGGGGAAGGTGGCGCACCTAATGTACGAGTTCCGTGATGCTGTCGGGGCGGATTTTGAGTTTCTGTACGAACTGCTGTACTCCACGATGGAAGACTACTATGTGCAGACGTTTGGAGCTTGGGATGAAGCGGTGGAGCGAGGTTTCTTAGCCGACAGTCTGGAACAGTACCGATACCAAGTTATCGCGGTCTCTTCGATTCCTATCGGCTGTTGGGCTCGCCAGTACAGCAACGAATCCATCTTTCTGGCTGAGATGCAGATCCTACCCGAACACCAACGTAAAGGTCATGGACGACGATTGCTGCAGTTACTGTTGGCTGAAGCTCTGCGGCTCGACGTTAACGTCCACCTCGAGGTGCTGACTGCAAACCACGGAGCCCGAGCTCTTTACGAGCGCTTGGGGTTCGTTGTGACAGACTCCACGGACACGCACTACCAGATGTGTTGGTGGCCAGACCAGGGGCCAGCGGCTCGCAGCTCGTGAGGGATAGTAGGCATGCGTCATCAAAAGCCGGGCAGCAGCGAAGCGTTTCGTAGGTTCTCTGAGATGCTGCGGTAGTTGGTCGTTTTTAGAGAGGAGCGCATGACCAATGGCTAGAGAAAAAACGAGGAAAACAGATTACGTAATAAAAGCTTTAAAAGCAAACTCCACACCGAAACCGTTAAATTGGAAAGAGCAGTGGAGAGGGGTGACAGCACGCAGGCCAATGAACAGTTCCAAA
>SLOZ01000460.1 GCA_007132255.1 Limnochordia bacterium
GATGGCCGCATCGACCCAAGAAAATGACGGGATAGCAGCAGGAGTTTGGGGGGCACGGCGTGCTAAAGCAGTGGTGGAAGCGACGAATTCAACCGAAAAAGGACTTGAACTGGTTCCTGCAGCATCCAGACATGCTCGAGGAGCGAGGCCACGCCCTGCGGATTGCCGGCATCTATCTGCTGGTGGGTTTCTTGTGGATTTTGGTGTCCGATGTGCTTCTCTTCGCCCTGTTCCCGAATCCGCAGACCTACCACATGGCGCAGAGCTTTAAGGGTTGGCTCTACGTTTTGGTCACCTCTGCGACGCTGTATGGTCTAATCCGCTGGCGTATGCAGGTGTTGGTTCAAGCGGCGCAGACCATCAGCGCTGCCTATGCTGAGCTGCAGGCAACGCATGAAGAACTTGTTACCACAGAGACCGAACTGCGTTACCAGAAAGACCTGGCAGAACACATTGTCGACGATGCTCCCAGCATTATTGTTCTTTGGAGTTTGGATGGCAGCATCGAGGAGCTAAATCCCTATGGCCAGACGCTTTTGGAAGCAGACGCTTCCGGAGACAACCTCCGAATGGAGGATCTGTTGGGTGAGTCCATAACGTCGCTGCGGGAACGTCTGCAGACTTCAACGGCCGTGCGCAGTGAACTGGGCCGCTGGCAGGTGCCGTCTGGTCGCAGTGTGTTTGTCCTCTGGAACAGTCGCCAGCTCTCGGACAGCCATCGCGGCGAGCCGCGAGTTATCTCGGTGGGTACAGACATTACCGAACGCCGCGAGTTGGAGCAGCGCCTGCACCGTTTAGCCTATTATGACGCCTTAACACAACTGCCCAATCGCCAGCTGATCCATGATGTTATGGATCAGTGGATAACATTGCAGAAGCCTTTTACGTTGGTGGTACTGGATATGGACCATTTTCAAGACATCAATGATACCTTAGGGCACGATGCCGGTGACGCTTTCTTGGAGCACGCAGCCCAGCAGTTGACTGCCATAACCAGTGGCCATGATGTTCTGGGTCGCATCGGTGGCGATGAGTTCGGTTTTTTATGGTTCAACGTGACCGATGCTGAGGTGATTCAGAGGCGGATCGACCGGGTTTTTGATGTCTTTGGTGCGTGGGCGGTGGGGGATCACGAGTTCATGATGACCTTCAGTGCTGGGGCCGCATGCTATCCCGATCACGGACAGAACAGTTCGGATTTGTTCAAGAACTGTGATACGGCCTTAAACGACGCCAAAAAGCACGGGCGCGGCCGCTGCAAACTGTATTCCCAGGATATCCAAGATCGCAATGTGGCAGCCATTAGGATGAGCAGCGCTATTCGCAGGGCCCTGGAGAACCAGGAGTTTGAGCTCTATTACCAGCCGTACATGGATCTGGAGTCGCAAACGATCATCGGTGCGGAAGCGTTGATTCGGTGGCCGCAGCCGGATGGCGGTTTTATCAGTCCGCCGGATTTTGTGCCTTTGGCCGAGGATACCGGGCAGATTTACGACATTGATCGCTGGGTGATACAGGAAGCTCTTAATGAGATGCAGTATTTGACAGCGTCCGGCTTTGGTCAGTTGTTTTTGTCCATCAACGTCTCTTCGCGCACCGTCAACCAACCCGAGGCCCTCGAGGACTTGGCCAATACGATTTCGAACTCGCCGGTGAATCCGCAGCGAGTCATCTTGGAGGTGACCGAAACAGCGCTATTGGATACCTTTAGTGCAGCTCCTGCCAGTCTGCAGCGCCTGAGTGATCTTGGTGTGCATCTGGCATTGGACGATTTTGGTACCGGCTACTCATCGTTGGAGTACATCTCCAACTGGCCGATCAAGATGATCAAACTCGACCGCAGTTTCATTAACAATATTGGTTTGGACGAGAAAAAGGAAGCGGTGATTACGTCCGTTCTCCAGTTGGCTGCCTCACTGCAGTATACCGTGGTGGCAGAAGGGATCGAGACCGAAGAACAATGGAAGTTTTTGACCCTCCAGGGGTGTCGGCGGGGTCAGGGCTTTTTATTCCATCGGCCGCTGCCGAAGGACCAATGGCACCGCCTCGTTGCCACAGAGTTGCTGTCCCAGTGATGGTCCGAGCGGGCAGCGCTCGCTGGCCGTGTTCGGGAACTTGGGGCTCCAGCAGCACCCGGCGGCTCGTGCCATCTAGACACCAAAAAACCCTCACCTTTTGGTCCGGGCAGATCCGGCTTCGGTGAGGGTTTTGCTTATGTTATTGGCGATAATGAGCTTCATAGAGAATGAGCCCGGCTGCCACGGCAACGTTAAGGGAATCGCACTGACCGAGCATGGGAATGCTGACCAATTGCTGGCACAGTTCCATCTCAGAAGGACCGAGACCAGAACGTTCGTTGCCCATAAAGACCACACAAGGACGCGGGTAGGAAACACTGCGATAGTCGTGATGGGCCTGGGGGGATGTTCCCACAAAGAACAAGGAATGACGCTGCTGCCACTGTGCCAGTTCAGCGGTATTGGTCTGGACGAGCGTATGCCTGAAAACACTGCCCTGACTGGCGCGCACGGCGGCGGGATCATAGGGATCTGTGGAGTCGCCCAACAAGAGCAAGCCTGTACCACCCACTGCGTCTAGGGTTCGCATCATGGTACCGAGATTAGCGGGATACTGTATAGCATGGCAGGCTAGCCAAACTTGGCCCATCTGCGGTACAATGTCGAGAAGTTTCGTCCAGCGCTGGTGAATCACAGCGGCGCAGCCAAAAAACTGATCGCGGCGATCACTTACAGTGGCAAAGACATCGCGATTCAGGTACAATGTTGTATGGTCAGCGGCCGCTGCCGCGATGCGGTGGCGAATCTCTGGTTCTAACGTTTCCACTAACTCCGGACAAAGAAGGAGCTGCTCGACGGAGGCTTCGGCGGCTAAGGCCTCCAATACCAGGTGTGGTCCTCCGACGAAGAAACAGTCGGTTTCACGGCGGGCCTTGAGCTGCGCGAGTTTGCGAACTTGCTTGACCTGGGGATTGCTGCGGCTGGTAATGAGCATGGCGCCTCCACCTCTCTGGTGTGCTCTTCTCATGGTAGCACAACGAATACGACCTGGCAATGGCACGAATTTCTACTTCGATACCCCAATTATTCATAGTCATTTAACGAAATCTATACATGCTAGCGGTTGCTTGAAGCAAACAAAAAAAGGATGAATCTAGAATGGACCTAATTAAAGACTTTTTGAAGCGGTATCAGCGGGAGACAGGGGATTACGAACGCTTAGCACAGCTATGCGCTCAGCACTGCGAGAGCGGTTTGGAACGGATGGGTATCCGCTCCATGGTCACCTACCGGGCCAAACGTCCGGATCGGCTGTGGCAGAAGATTCGCAAGCGTGCTCCAGGGAAACAGTACACATCGATGGCAGACATTTATGCCGATATCATTGACTTGGCCGGTGTGCGGATCGCCTTGTATTTTCCGGGGGATCGTGAGGAGGTGGACGCGTTTATCCGCTCCCATTTCGTTGTGGAGGAGACTCGGGATTTTCCGAAGGAATCCAATCGCTCACCGTATCCAAAGCGGTTTTCCGGGTATTCGGCCCGTCACTACCGGATTCGTCTCATGGAAGAGAACCTACCGGCCAAACACAAGGAATACGCGTTTCGCAGCGTCGAAGTGCAGGTCGCTTCGGTGTTGATGCATGCTTGGGCGGAAGTGGAACATGATCTTGTGTACAAGCCCAAAACCGGAGAGCTATCCAGCGACGAATATGCAATTCTGGACGAATTGAATGGCTTGATTCATACGGGTGAAATTGCTCTAGAGCGTCTGCAGAAGGCTGTACATCGCCGAGTTATTGGGGATTTGAAGGAATTTAGCAATCATTATGAGTTATCGGCGTTTTTGTACGATCATGTAAGAGGCAGAGGCTTCGAAGGCAGTGATCCCTATATGGGAAGGGCAGACGTACTTTTGGAATTTCTTGAGCGGATTGGGCGCAGCGCACCATGGCACGTGGACACGTATCTCCAGGTGCTCGATTTTAGTGACACCAGTCGCTCCGTTGTGGAGCAGATTGTCGACCGCATTTTGGCAGAAGACGACACCCTGTACGAAGCATATAACAAAGCACGGCTTTCCGTGAACAAAAAGGATCCGTATGGAAGTCATGATGAATCGATTTCCTATTTCTCGGAAGAACGGGCCTTGGGATTTTTTATGCACCGCTGGATCGCCGTGGAGGCCGTGGCTCGGAAGGCGGTTGGGGATGCGATGCGTAATGACAAAAGCGTGGTCGTGCCGCCGCAGGCCATGGGCGAGCAGTTCTTCGATAGCGAAACCATGGTGAAACTGCGCGACATTCGACGTCTGCGCAACCAAATCATCCACGGTATTCAGTTTCCGTCGGAGAAGGAACTGATGGAAGCGGGCAGCTTTTTGCAGTCACTCCTAGACACAGTGGCGGATCAACAACCAGAACTGCGCAACACCATTGAATCTGCGCTTCAGCATCGGGATGGTTCTTGAACGAATGTCCCTATGAGCGTGGTCCAACCGCATTGGATCCATGGGATCCCGAGCAAAATCATGCCGAACACCTCGGTGAAATCGCTGCTAAAGCGATGTCGAGTCTCTTGTTATGAGCTCGCCAGGGCACTTTATCAACACGTTTCTAGACCCCAATGCGTCAAAACGCAACTTCGTGTTGACAGATATTGTTCTAGATGGTACTATTTGGTTGGTGTTAAGTTTAAAGAAGGATTGTCAGGGGGGCGAATTGATGTCGGCAATGGGGAATATCCAAATAACTGCATATGCAGTCTGGCCGGCGCGCCGCCGTTTTGGGATGGAGTTCACCAAGGGA
>SLOZ01000011.1 GCA_007132255.1 Limnochordia bacterium
TGTTTAACCGAAGAAGGCATTTGGGTTGAGGCCATTCGCTCTGGAGCATCGGATACCGATGACGATATTATCGAACCTTTGTTGGAACGTCTTTCTGGCCGTGTTCCGTCGGTGGACATTTTACATCCCGAAACAGGCGAAGTCCTGGCTCCGACTGGAAAGATGATGGAAGACGATGTAGCGAAGACAATCAGCGAGGCTGGCATAGAAAGGGTTCTGATCCGTTCTGTTTTGACGTGCAGTTCCAGGTTCGGTGTATGTGTTAAGTGTTATGGCCGCAATTTGGCTAACGGTCAAGTCGTGGACGTCGGAGAGGCTGTGGGAATTATCGCCGCACAGTCCATCGGAGAACCAGGAACGCAGTTGACGATGCGTACCTTCCATACAGGCGGTGTAGCTGGCGATGACATCACGGCGGGTCTTCCCCGTGTCGAAGAATTATTCGAGGCCCGCAAACCCAAGGGCCAGGCAGTCATTACAGAAATTGACGGCCGTATTGAAGTCACGGAGACCAAAGGCACTCGCAAGGCGCATGTGTTTGGCGAAGACGGCGTGGAAAAGAGTTACACTGTTCCCTATGGAGCACGGCTGCGGGTGCGGGAAGGTTCCCTTGTTGAGGCCGGAGACCGGCTGACGGAGGGTTCTGTGAACCCCCACGATATTTTGGCCGTTAAAGGTGCCAGTGGCGTGGAATCCTATTTGGTCCACGAAGTGCAAGAAGTGTATCGCTCACAAGGCGTTTATATCAACGATAAACACATTGAGGTAATCGTGCGGCAGATGCTGCGTAAGTTGAAGGTCGACAGCTCTGGCGACAGCGCGCTTCTTCCAGGAAGTTTGGTGGATGTATTCGATCTCCAAGATGAAAATCGCCGGACTGTGGAGGAGGGCGGTGAGCCTGCTGAAGCTCATCCGGTGCTGTTGGGTATTACGAAAGCATCCTTGGCTACGGAAAGCTTCCTTTCGGCGGCATCGTTCCAAGAAACTACACGTGTCCTGACGGAAGCGGCGATTAAAGGCAAGACAGACCGTCTCTTAGGGTTGAAGGAGAACGTCATCATCGGAAAACTAGTTCCCGCCGGTACCGGCATGAGTCGTTATCGGGACCTGATTATTGAGGTGGAAGGGCAGGAAGAATCTGATTGGATGGTGGAGGGTAAGGACGTTGTGAAAGAGCCGTCTAAAGCCGAATCCACGCAATAATCGG
The DNA here is from genome assembly GCA_007132255.1 of Limnochordia bacterium. Lineage (GTDB taxonomy): Bacteria > Bacillota > Limnochordia > Darwinibacteriales > B1SED10-159 > SLOZ01. Next base: position 1,208 of record SLOZ01000011.1, read on the forward strand.
ATTAGAAATGCTTGACACCCATGGAGGCCGGTGTTACAATTATTGAGTGTGTGAACCCGCAGGGCTCTGCCCTGCGGGATACGTAAGTAAAAAGGAGAGACCAAGATGCCTGGGATGCTTAATTCTATCCCGAAGATCGTGGGAACCAAGCAGACCACAAAGGCCCTGCAAAATGGGCAGGCTCATAAAGTGTATTTGGCGAAAGATGCTGATTCACATGTTACAGAGCCAATCAGGGATCTGTGCCGCAAACATGGTGTTCCTGTTGTCGAGGTCGAAACCATGGCCGAACTTGGCAGAGCCTGTGCTATCACAGTGGGTGCTGCCGTTGCAGCAACGATAAAATAAACCAACGAAGGGAGGTTATCTGTTATGCCAACCATTCACCAACTGGTAAGAAAAGGAAGAAAGTCTCAACAAGGTAAAAGCGATGCGCCAGCAATGCGCTATCTTCAGAACACGCTGAAGGACCAAGTGAATCAAACCAAAGGTGCTCCACAAAAACGAGGTGTGTGTACCCGTGTATACACGGCGACACCGAAAAAGCCGAACTCAGCACTGCGGAAAGTTGCTCGTATCCGTCTTACCAACGGTATTGAGGTGACTTCCTACATTCCCGGTGAAGGCCATAACCTGCAGGAGCATAGTGTGGTGTTGATCCGCGGAGGTAGGGTAAAAGACTTACCTGGCGTTCGTTATCACATTGTCCGGGGAACATTGGATACAGCCGGCGTAGCTGATCGTCGTCAAGGACGGTCGAAATACGGAGCTAAGCGTCCTAAGTAGTTGCGAGAAGCTAGGATAAGGAAGCTAAGGTAAAGGGGTGAATGAATTGCCGAGAAAAGGAAATGCTCCCAAGCGTGAAATTATTGCCGATCCGGTCTATCAGAGCAAACTGGTAGCCAAGTTCATCAATGCACTGATGCTCGACGGCAAACGAGGCTTGGCTGAAGGCATAATGTACGATGCACTGAAGATCAGCGCTGAACGTACAGGCAATGATGGTTTGGAAGTTTTGGAAACTGCAATGAAGAATGTTATGCCGGTTTTGGAAGTTAAGTCCCGCCGTGTAGGTGGCGCTACGTACCAAGTTCCGGTAGAAGTGCGGCCTGAACGCCGTGTTGCATTGGCTTTGCGTTGGCTGGTTCAGTACGCCAGGGCACGTGGTGAAAAAACTATGGTTGATCGACTGGCTGGGGAACTGATGGAAGCAGCGAGCAACCAGGGTGGTTCTGTTAAAAAGAAGGAAGACACCCATCGCATGGCTGAAGCCAATAAAGCCTTTGCCCATTACCGTTGGTAATGATCATCATTGCTGGCAACGGCAAGGGTTTGTAGTCTCATCTAGGAGGAGTAATCAAGTGGGTAGAGCATTTTCAATTGATAAAACTCGAAACATCGGAATCATGGCCCACATTGATGCTGGGAAGACCACGACGACGGAACGCATTCTGTTCTATACAGGACGAGTGCACAAGTTGGGAGAAACTCATGATGGCGCTGCCACCATGGATTGGATGGCTCAGGAAAAGGAACGTGGCATCACGATCACGTCTGCAGCCACAACCTGCCAATGGAAGGGTCATCGAATTAACATTATCGATACGCCCGGTCACGTGGACTTCACGGTAGAAGTGGAGCGCTCTCTGCGCGTTTTAGATGGTGCAGTGGCTGTGTTTTGTTCCGTGGGTGGCGTGGAGCCCCAGTCAGAGACGGTTTGGCGTCAGGCTGATAAGTATAAAGTTCCCCGCATAGCTTATGTGAACAAGATGGATCGAGTAGGGGCTGACTTTCAACGCGGCCTTGACATGATGAAAGAACGTTTGGGTGCTAATGTTGTGCCTATCCAATGGCCCATTGGTTCGGAAGATACCTTCCGAGGCATTGTGGATCTCATTGAAAACACGGCCTACATTTACGAAGATGATCTAGGCACTCGTACGGAAGCCAGTGGGATTCCCGATGAGATCGCAGAATTTATGGCGGAGAAACGGGAAAAAATGGTGGAAATCATCGTCGAGAACGACGAAGCGTTGATGGAGAAGTACCTAGAAGGCGAAGAAGTGACCGCCGATGAACTGCGGGACGCATTGCGTGAGGCCACATTGGCTGTTAAGATTGTTCCCGTATTGTGCGGTTCATCATTCAAAAATAAAGGAGTCCAGCTTCTTCTGGATGCAGTAGTGAACTACCTGCCGGCTCCTTCTGATTTACCTGCAGTGCAGGGCATCAATCCCAAGACACAAGCGGAAGAATTTCGTGGTTTAAACGACGAAGAGCCTTTCTCAGCCTTGGCATTCAAGATCGTATCGGATCCTTTTGTAGGTAAGTTGGCCTACTTTCGAGTGTACTCCGGGGTGTTGAAAGCTGGTAGTTACATCTACAATGTGACCAAAGACAAGAAAGAACGTATCGGCCGCATTTTGCAGATGCACGCTAACCATCGCGAAGAAGCCACGGAGGTTTACTCCGGAGATATCGCAGCAGCCGTTGGGTTGAAGGATACCTCAACCGGTGACACGCTTACGGCCGAAGGCCATTCCATATTACTTGAGGAACTGGTATTTCCAGAACCAGTTATTAATCAAGCTGTGGAGCCCAAGTCCAAGGCTGACCAAGACAAGCTGGGGTTGGCGTTGCAGCGACTAGCAGAAGAGGATCCTACATTCCGAGTTCATACGGACGAGGAAACAGGGCAGACTATCATTGCTGGTATGGGTGAACTCCACTTGGAGATCATCGTCGATCGCTTGTTGCGTGAGTTCAAAGTGGAAGCGAACATTGGTAAGCCTCAGGTAGCTTACAGGGAAACCATCTCGAAACCGGTGAAAACCGAAGGGAAGTTCGTTCGCCAGTCCGGTGGGCGCGGCCAATACGGACACTGTGTTTTGGAAATAGAACCGACGGAACCCGGTGAAGGTTTTGAGTTCATTAACAAAATCGTTGGAGGTTCGATTCCTCGGGAGTACATCCAACCGGTGGAGAACGGCATCAAGGAGGCAATGCTTTCTGGTGTAATCGCCGGCTATCCCGTAGTGGATATCCGAGTCACTTTGGTTGACGGCTCGTACCACGAAGTAGACTCGTCAGAAATGGCGTTTAAGGTAGCGGGGTCTATGGGCTTCAAAGAAGGTGCCCGCAAGGCATCACCAATCCTTTTGGAACCTGTTATGAAGGTCGAAGTGGTAACGCCGGAGGATTTCATGGGGGATGTCATGGGAGATATCAACTCCCGTCGCGGACGCATTGAAGGTATGGAACCACGGGGCAATACACAGGTTATTCGCGGCTTTGTGCCCTTGTCGGAGATGTTTGGTTATGCAACCGACCTGCGTTCAATGAGCCAAGGTCGGGCCAATTATACCATGGAGTTTTCGCACTATGAGCAAGTGCCGGCAAGCATTGCCGAAGAAATTCGGGAAAAAGTCGGAGCTTAAATAAAACTTGAGAAAATCCTACCTTGAGGAGGAACGTATTCATGGCAAAGCAAAAGTTTGAAAGAACAAAACCGCACGTAAACGTGGGAACCATTGGTCACGTTGACCATGGTAAAACCACAACCACGGCAGCAATCACATTGTTGCTGGCCAAAGGCAACGCTGCCTTGGCAAAAA
>SLOZ01000174.1 GCA_007132255.1 Limnochordia bacterium
ACGGTCTAGGGGCGTGCCGACGGTCTAGGGGCATGCCGACGGTCTAGGTCGCTTCGTTCCCGCCAACCGCCTTTCGCGTTCTCGCCAACGGCGTGCTCGCTAACCGCGGCTTTGGCCACTGCGGCTTTGGCCACTGCGATCTCGCCAATGGCGTTCACGCCAACCGCGACCTCGCCATTCGTACCGCAACAAACCCAACACTGCAGCAGGCCGAGCAGCGTGGTCTCCAGAGGTGATCTTCCATGGAATTCATCCCGGCCAAGCAAATCCTGTCATCGTGGTCCGATGGCAGTACCTGGTTTGGCAGCAACTACAACATGAATGTCTATAAAGGCTGCAGCCACGGGTGCATCTACTGCGACTCCCGCAGCGAGTGTTACCGCGTCCAAGACTTCGATCGCGTCCGTTCCAAAACCGACGTGCTCGAAATTCTAGAGAGCGAGCTGCGAAAGAAACGCCGCAAAGGTTTAGTTTCCTCCGGTGCTATGAGCGATCCTTACAACCCGCAGGAACGCACCCACCGGCTGACCGAGAGTACACTAAAACTTCTAGATCGCTACGGCTTTGGTGCCAGCGTCCTCACAAAATCCGACTTGGTCACACGGGATCTGGCCATCTTCCAAAGCATCCAGAAACACTCGCCAACAGCCGTCAAATTCACCATAACCACCGCCGATGATCTGCTGGCAAAACGGATCGAGCCACACGTCGCCGTCAGCAGCGACCGCTTCCGATCGCTGTCTAAAGCGGCTGACGCCGGCATTTTTACAGGCGTCAACCTCTGGCCTATCCTACCGTTTATCACAGATACAACCGACAACATCCGGCAGATCGTGCGTATGGCCGCAGACAACGGCGCTCAGTATGTCTGCCCATCGCCGAACTACGGGGTCACCTTACGGCAAAATCAACGTGCCTACTACTATAGGCAGCTCGATCGCCTCTTCCCCGGTCTCAAACGCCGCTATCAGCAGATCTTCGGCCTCAGCTACGAGTGCCGCTCACCGCAAGGTCACGAACTACAGCAAGCCCTGCAGGAAGAATGCCAAACCCACGGACTTCTATATCGTATGCAGGACATTGCCGCAGCCATCACAGAGCGTTACCGTCCTAAGCAGCTATCGCTGTTTTAGGGACTGCGCCCCGTCGACACATGGCAAGAAGGATAGGTCACAGCACGACCTATCCTTCCGCCCATCTTAACCGCATTGCAGGGCCGCCCAAATGGAACAACGACTGCCACTCTAGTTTCGGCGCGTGCCAGCCCAACTGCCGAGCCCAACACAGCATGGCTAGCCCTAATCAGGGACACCATCAACTGAAACCAATCACCCTCCATGGCCCGCAATGGCCAATCACTGAAGCCACACGCTGACCACCAATCAGCACACCGGTGACCGTTCCTTGACCATCAAGGGCGGAAATTCTTCAGAACATCGGCCACACCGAGACTGCTCACCTGCTCACTCACATAGCCTTGACCCGAACGCACAACTTCTTTGATGAGGTCATCGGCGTTATCCGTCGTAGCTGGCCAGACACCACACATCAGCATATCTAGATCATTGTGCGAGTCTCCCATTGCCAGCACCTCTCCGGGAGTCACATCCAATCTCCGCAGCAATTCTGTGAGCACTGCACCTTTACCCACCGTTTCGTGGCGAAAGGTCACTCCACGATGATTGCGCACCGGCCGAAACCCCGCAGGCCAACTACCATTTTGCGATGCTTGTTGACAAAACTCTGCGGCCTGCTCTACAGTGCCAAAGGTCATCTCCACAAAGCCGCGCTTTTCCTGAAACCATAAACTGTTAATAAAACAAGGAGCCGTTCGACCATACTCCGCAGCACAGCGCCGCAGCTCTGGCAGCGCCTGCTTTTCGCGCTCTAGCAGCGTACCATTCCATACCTCATCAGCCGCATACCCTGCGTTCTCCAAGATGTACAGATCCCGTTCCTCGCAAATCAAGCTGTGCGGAAAACCGGCTGCACTCCCCAAGCCATTTTCCTCCATAAAACGCTCTGTATCCTCAAAACCTCGCCCCGTGGCGATGGTAATCCAGACTCCCTGAGCGGCAAAATCACCAAGCGCTGCAATGGTCACTGCTGCAATCTGCCCGCCATGCCCGAGCAGCGTACCGTCCAAATCCAATGCAATTACCTTCCACATCTCTCTGACTCGCTCCCTTTCACCATCGCCCTCACCGCATTAAAACGGCACCGGGTCGTTGGATTCCTTCACCCGGACAAAGACCGGCATCTGCTCCAGCGGCGCATCCACCGTTACCATTTGCCCACCGTCGTAAACCGTCCCACTCCAAAAATCCTGCCACTGCACCATTTGGCCTTCTGGCAGATACACATCCCGCTGGCGCTGGTCAGCATACAGAATCGGCGCAACCAGGACATCCGGCCCAAACATATACTGATCTTCCACAGACCACGCCTTCGCATCCTCCGGGAAATCATAGAATAACGGCCGCATTACCGGAGATCCCTTCTCATGGGCCGCCTGCATGAGCTGCCGCACATAGGGCTTCATGCGTTCCCGCAGTTTCAGATACTCTACGCAAATACCATACACTTCTTCACCGTAGCTCCAGACTTCATTGGCTGCTCCCGAGTTACACAGACCACCGCCCGCAGTGCCCAGCGGCTCCGAATGGGGTTCGCGATCTCCATGCAATCGCATGACCGGGCAAAATGTGCCGTACTGGAACCAGCGCACAAAGACCTCTCGAAACTCGGGATCATCGGGATTGCCCCCGTGGAAACCACCAATATCCGTGGTCCACCAAGGCAGTCCGGCCATACCCATGTTCAATCCCGCCGCCAACTGGTTGCGCATACTGGCAAACGACGAATGGATATCACCGGACCAGACCAAAGCCCCGTAGCGCTGGCTCCCAGCCCAAGCACATCGCACCAAATTGACGATGTTCTTCTGCCCTTCCTGCTTCATGCCATCATAAAAACCTTTGGCGTAGAGCGCCGGATACACATTGCCGATCCGTACGTTCGGTCCTAAGTGGTAGCGGTAAAGATCAAAGTCGTAATACGTGTATTCCGGTTCTGCTTCATCCAACCAAAATACCTTGATACCGTAGTTGTAGTAGTTTTGCTTCACCTTGTCCCAAACATACTCCCGGGCACCGGGATGCGTGGCATCATAATGGACCGTATTGCCGTGGAAGTTCATGGCAATGCGATGACCACGATCGGTACGGATTAGATAACCCTTTTCCACCATTTCGTCGTAATTCTCGCTCTTGTGATCCACGGTCGGCCAAATCGACACCATTAACTCAATACCCAGCTCTTTGAGCTCAGCAACCATTGCTGCTGGATCCGGCCAGTATTCGGGATCGAACTTCCACTCGCCCTGCCGCGGCCAATGGAAGAAGTCAATGACGATCAGATCCAAGGGCAGCTGGCGGCGCTTGTACTCCCGTGCCACCTCCAGCAGTTCCTCTTGGGTCTGGTAGCGCAGCTTGCACTGCCAGAAGCCCAGTCCATACTCGGGCATCATGGGAACCGTACCCGTCGCACGGCCATAGCTTTTCAAGATCGCGCTGGGCGAATCACCCGCCGTGATCCAATAATCCATACTTTGGGTAGATTGTGCGTACCAGGTCGTCACATTTCGTCCAAATGTTGCGCGACCGATGGCTGGGTTATTCCAAAGCAGGCCATATCCGAGACTGGATACCAAGAACGGTACGCTGGCCTGGGAATTGCGGTGGGCCAGTTCCAACTCACAGCCTTTTAAGTTCAAAAACGGCTGCTGGTATTGACCCATACCATAAAGCTTTTCCTCAGGATCTGATTCAAAACGCAATGTCAGTTCATAGTCGCCACCCAGGATCGGTTTGAACTCACGTGCCTCGATATCCAGCGCCGACGCAAAGCCGGTGGGCTTAACGCCGGGCCTAAAACTATACTCCTTGCGATTGCGGACGAACTCCTCCAACAGCACCTTCCCGTGTTGATTTTTAAAGGTAATCTTGCCGGTTTTGCTCAGCTCCGCCGTAATTCTGCCATTGCGAATGGATGCCATGTCCTCTTCGATGCTGATTTCAGCCGTGCCACCAGTGGCTGGCAGCAGCGCCCAATTTTCGTCTGGGATCGCGGCAGCCTTGGTGGCTCTGACTCGCAGCGAATCATCACCCCAAGGTTCCAACCAGACAATTTCACTGTCAAAATGGAAAAGCAGCCGGTCATTTTCGTTTCGAAACATACAGTAACCTCCCTATCGCTTTTTGGTGTATACCACCTTCGCTGACAAAACCAGAAGCCGGACAGCAGCGCATCGTAGACCACCGTACCCCAGCCGCGTCGCGAAGAGTTCATCCGTTGCGCCACGGGCCGCTGGACGATGGTTGCTCAGTACGTGGGACACGGTTCTCGGACTGAGGCCAGCTCCGTTGGGCCACCTCCTTAATGCTGCCCATGTTGTGTCTCTTTGTCCTCTGCTGGTAAATGGAGTGCAACTCGTCTGTATTTGCCGTAGGGGTAGAGGCAGAGGCGGCTGTTAATGGAATAGTTAGACGCATTCCTGCAAATCCCTTTGCGCCCAGCGAACCCCAGGGAAGGAACCTGGTATCTGGGAACTGGTTCCAGTTGCTGCCCTTGGGGATACCAGGTTCCTCTGATCCAGCGTTGGCGAGAGCGAGCCCCGCTTTTCTGGAACTTTTTCCCATGTACCTGGCTGCTGGAAGACTATGGAAACCATGGTAGGACAAGCGTCTATCACTGCCACTGTATGCAGGCTACTGCGATCAAGGAGACCAGTGCCGCAAGGAACACAAAGAACACAA
>SLOZ01000164.1 GCA_007132255.1 Limnochordia bacterium
CTGTTTGGTGTTTGTTGATTTGCGACCAGTATGTCGGCCTAGTGGCGATCTCTTGGTCCGAACGTACCGTGTGTCTCACCAGCTGTTGGCGGGTGTTCATACCACCATGGACATGCCTGCAGTCTACGCTGCAATTTGACAGAGATTAGGGTTAGTGCTATGCTTCACATATATGAATCGTACCATCTTGAGGGGGGATGTTGATGCTCGGTCGTTTCGGAGCTACAGAACTGATTCTGGTATTGGTGATTGTTCTCGTCATCTTTGGTCCCTCTAAACTTCCCGAGATTGGCAAGGCTATAGGTCGTACTTTGCAGGAGTTTAGGAAGGCCACAACGGATCGAACCAAGAACTCGGATGACGACGAACCTGGAGAGCCCGGTGATGGCAAGCTCTAGGTTGTGGATCTCCAGGCGATATTGGCAGCTGGCTGCCAAAGGCACGAACCCGGTTGGTGATGACAGACCCTGCTGTACATCGCGGGAAACTATAGGATACGTAATGAATGTGTAAGCTAGGCCTTGCGAGCTCGGAGAGTTCCGGGCTTTTTTGTTTGTGTTTCCTTTCCAGAATTGCTATAATAAGGATGTGCACAAATTTGTGTACATAGTGATGGGAGGCGGGGCTGTATGCACTCATACACCAAATACGTAAATCCTTACCTGGGAAAACGACTGAGCGAAATCGGTATGGACAAAAAATTTGTCCGAGGTGAGGGCTGTTATCTCTACGACGATCAGGGTCGAGCTTACCTGGATTTCATTGCCGCTTACGGAGCTCTGCCCTTCGGGTTTAACCATCCGCGAATATGGCAGGCGGTCCAGAGAATGCAGACGACCATGCATCCTAGTTTCTCGCAGCCGTCCCATTTGGAAGCAGCTGGCCAACTGGCTGAGGCCTTAGTGCAGGCAGCACCGACCGGGATCCAATATGCTACATTCACGAATTCCGGTGCCGAAGCCGTCGAGGCTGCCATCAAGTTGTGCCGGGCGCGGACCGGTCGTCGTGGTATTGTGACGGCGACCAACAGTTTTCACGGCAAAACATTAGGTGCACTTTCCGCAACCGGAAACTCGGGGTACCAAGATGCGTTCTTTGCACCTGTACCTGGATTTAGCCATGTTCCATTTGGCGATTTGCTTGCTCTGGAATCGGTCCTCGAAGAAGCCGCCGACGATACAGCTGCCGTAATGCTGGAGCCGATTCAAGGCGAAGGTGGCATCGTCGAACCGCCTGCGGGTTATCTCCAAGGCGTAGAGCGGCTCTGTGCAAAGTATGAAGTGCCCCTGGTTTTGGACGAAATTCAAACCGGGTTAGGGCGAACGGGTCAATTGTTCGCCTGTGAACGTGAGCAAGTGAACCCGGATGTGCTGATTCTGGCCAAAGCGTTAAGTGGTGGTTTAGTACCGGTTGGTGTCGTGTTGTGCACGGAGGACATGTATACAGAGTCCTTTGGCATGAAGCATTCGTCCACGTTTGGTGGCAATGGGCTCGCAGCCATTGTGGGACTCGAGGTTCTACAGATGTTGACTGAGGACGACGGGGCCGTTCTGCGTGGTGTTCGCAGGAGCGGGGACATTCTCAAACGAGGCTTATTGGACATTCAGAATCGCTATCCGGACGTGATCCGAGGTATTCGCGGCCACGGACTCATGCTTGGTATCGACTTTGGTACCGACAAGCGTATCTATCCGCATAGTCTCTTAGGTGTGCTTGCAGAACAGGAAATCCTTACACCGATCGTATCCAGTTATATGCTCAACACGGAGCGGCTGCGCTTGGCGCCAACGTTGAATGGAGCCAGTGTCATACGAGTAGAGCCGCCACTGATTGTCAGCGATGCGGAAATAGAACGCGCCCTTGCGTCCATTGACCGCACAGCTTCGGTTCTGTCCGCCAAAAATACAGCCGGCATTCTTGGTCATCTCGTAAACTGGGAGCCCAACGGCGAGCTAGAATCCTTCGCCTACCAGCGTGGAGAAGAAGAAGTGACGGCCGATGCTACGATGAGCAGGTTTGCCTTTTTGATGCATCCGGTGACCTTGAGCAATTATTCGGAGTTCGATCGGAGCATGGAGGTCTTTGACGAAGAGCAACTGCGCGATTTGAGTTTGCGTTGGAATGATATGGTCGAACCGTTCGTTGTTTCCTCCACCGTTGTGACAGGGAAGGATGGAAGCAAGGCGTACGGGGAATTTATCTGTGTTCCACGAACCGCACAACAACTCTTGGCTATGTCCAAAGAAGAGGCTGAGACCGAGATTTTGCAGGCTGTGGAATTAGCAGCATCGCGAGGGGCCCAGTTGGTCGGTTTAGGCGCTTACACATCAGTGGTTACCATGGGAGGCCGGTCACTGTTGAACAAAGCTTCCGTCCCGGTCACCACCGGCAACAGCTATACCGTTCTATCCGGCCTAGAGGCACTGATGTCTGGTGCTGAACGCTTGGGTGTGCCACTGCAGAAGTCTACGGCTGCTATCTTGGGCGCAGGTGGGGCCATTGGTAAGGCGTCAGCATCACTGTTAGGGGAAGAAGTACAGCGACTGATTCTAATCGGTAATCCAGCTAGAGAGGACAAAAGCCAGCACAGGATGTTGAAAATCGTGGCTGATTTTATGCGTAGAACCACGCAGCGTTCTGCAGCCGGACATGAGTTCGTTCCCGGCAGCGCAGCTGCGGCCGTGGCTGGTTGGGTCGATGGGTTGGATGTTAATAGTTCTTTAGCACCTTGGCTGGACGCAGCTCGCAGGTTTGCTGCCGAAAGTGATCAACTCGTACTCACCACGGACAGTGAACGTTATTTGCCGGAGGCCGACTTGATTCTGTCGGCGACAAGCAGCACCGAAGCTCTGGTCCAATCGCGAATGTTGAAATGGGGAGCCTTGATCTGTGATATGTCAAGACCCGCTAACGTCAGCCGCGACGTGTTGGAGCGGCGCCAGGATGTCCTTGTCATTGATGGTGGCGTCATTGAGGTTCCCGGAAGACCGGATCTCGGTTGGGATTTTGGGTTCGACAAGGGATTAGCGTACGCATGTATGTCGGAAACGATGATGTTGACTCTCGAGCGACGGTTCGAGAACGCCAGTATTGGAGCAGATCTCAATCTGGACCATCTGCAGCTCTTGAGGGATTTAGCCGAGAAGTTCGGCTTCCGTTTGGCTGGATTTCGCAGTTTCGATAAGCCCATCGCTGATGGGGTTTGGGAACGTGTCGTGGAAGCTCGCCAGAAGGAAACAAGGGCCGACGCTGTGCGCGGAGCATGAGCTGCTGAGCGCCAGTGCTCCCAAAATCAGGATCGCCAGGACTGCCGAACTTCAGAGCAGTAAGAGTATGCTTACACCTGATGAGTCTGCGTTCGTGTTGTGAACGGCCGTTGCCGTTACAGTCTAGAATGAGGTTCGTCATGCTGCCTTCGTATAAGCGGTCTGTCTTCTAACGAATGTCACGTTTTTCTTGCTGAATCTATTTGACTACAACGAAAAGCGCGCATCCTTTGGTCAGGGGTGCGCGGTTTTCGTTGTCCGGCCCTATCGGGAGCGTTGAACATTTGTAAAAAGAAACACAAGGCAAATAATGGAAAACTTATATAGCTGGTGATTTGAAGTTAGTTTACATAACAATACCTGGTATGTGGAATTAAATGGAAGTTCTGCGCGGACCCTTGGCTTGACGATACTTGTATATTTGTATACAATTATACAAACGGGGGTGCGTCCGAGCGCCGGCCCGTTTTTCGAGACTGGGGGGAACAGTATGTTTGATTTTAGTCGTAAGACGAATTTGCTGGAACGAACGGAGTTTCGCTATCCGCTGCAGGATGTGGAACAACCGCAGCTATTTCGCAACTTGTTTCCGTATGAAGAAGTCCCCAAAATAGCTTTCAATCGCCGTATTGTACCGATGAATATGCCAGATGAGATTTGGATTACCGACACGACGTTTCGCGATGGGCAGCAGTCGCAGACGCCGTGGGACGTTAAGCACATCGTTCACCTCTATGATTTGCTTCACAAGTTGGGCGGTCCCAAAGGCCTGATTCGACAGAGTGAGTTCTTTTTGTACAGTGCCAAAGACCGAGAAGCTGTGGAAAAGTGCCTTGAGCGAGGTTACGAGTTTCCGGAAGTGACAGGCTGGATTCGAGCCAGCGCCAAAGATTTTCAACGAGTCAAGGAGTTGGGGCTTAAAGAGACAGGAATTCTCGTATCCTGTTCTGATTACCATATTTTCCACAAGTTGAACATGACGCGCCGCCAGGCCATTGATCATTATACCGATGTGATTCGGCAGTGTATTGAGACTGGTGTAAAACCACGCTGTCATTTTGAGGACATAACACGAGCCGATATCTATGGTTTCGTCATTCCCTTCGCTATTCGGCTGATGGAGTTGATGCAGGAAACCGGAGTTCCGATTAAAATCCGAGCCTGCGATACCATGGGCTACGGGGTGAGTTTCCCTGGGGTAGTACTGCCTCGAAGTGTTCCAGGGATTATCTATGGTTTGTTCCACCACGGTGGCGTGCCCAGCGAACTATTAGAGTGGCATGGGCACAATGACTTCTATAAGGTGGTCAGCAATGCTTCTGCAGCTTGGTTGTACGGTGCGTCGGCAGCCAATTGCTCGTTGCTGGGTATCGGTGAACGCACCGGCAACTGCCCGCTGGAAGCCATGGTGTTTGAGTATGCCCAGTTCCGGGGAACCACAGACGGAATGGATACGACGGTGATTACCGAGATTGCCCGCTATTTTGAAGATGAGATGGGCTACGAGATTCCACCCCGTACGCCGTTTGTCGGAGAGGACTTCAATGTCA
>SLOZ01000343.1 GCA_007132255.1 Limnochordia bacterium
GAACCTGATCTTCTCCCACCGGCACTAAATCTGCTTTGTACATGATGATATCAGCGGTCTGGAGAATGGGATAGCTCATGAGGCCAGCAAAAATGTTTCCTTTCTGACGAGAGGATTTGTCCTTAAACTGTGTCATCCGCTCCAATGAACCTATCGACGTGATCGTGGTTAGAAGCCAGGTTAACTCCGTATGTTCAGGAACCGAAGACTGAACAAAGAGAATCGCCTTTTCGGGATCCAAGCCACAGGCCAGCAGCGTTGCTCCCAAGTCCAAAACCCGCTGCGGCAGCAGCTCAGCTTCATAGGGAATCGTGATCGAGTGATAGTCCACAACGCAGTAAATACTTTCGTACGTATCCTGCAGTTTTATCCAGTTGCGAATAGCCCCCACATAATTACCGACATGGACTTCACCTGTCGGTTGAATCCCCGAAAATACTTTTTTAGCCATGTTTTTCCCCTTTCTGGTCATAGAAATAAGCCACAAAAATAAGCCCATCATATAGGGACGAGAAACACCCGCGGTGCCACCCTATTTGATCGACTTGCTTATCCACTCAAGATTCGATAACGGTGAATGACCGTTTCTGCCTACTACCCGAGCCCTGTGGTGGACCGGATTCAACAGAAAAGCTCCCAGACCCATTCCGTTCGGTTTCGTACTGGTTCACACCAACCACCAGCTCTCTGCACAACGATTGACCCAACGTACTCTTCCTGTTCACAGCCTATCTTCTGAAATTGTTTCCATTCCATTATACCCAACATCCCGTGCGAAAGCAATGGACGCACAGCCAAGAAATATCTTCCAGTTGCCTTCCAGTTACCTTCCAGTTACCTCCAGTTACCAGGTACCTTCCATTTTTTACCTATCACGGCAAATGTGCGTTTTCCGAAGTCCCCAATGGCTGTCGTTTTGTTCTGGTTCGTGTTAAGATGGAAACGATGGTGTTCGCAATGAACATCGCAATGATTTATTCGAGTTCTTATGCTCCGTCTGCGTCCCCTGATCGCGTCCTCTGAATGCTTATCCTGATCTCGCAGCGAAAGGATGATTGGCTTGTTGGAACGCAAATCGTACCTAGCCTTCATTATGTTGGGCATGATTGCACCGATTAATGGGTTAGCGCTGCCTCATCTCATTGGCGCTTATGAATTATCATTAAGTTTAGCCGGACTCTTGTTCTTCACCGGCTCTTTGGGCTACATAACTGCGTCTAGCACCTACCCGTTCTTGCAGCGTTTTTTCACGATGAAAGCATTGCTGGCAACTGGTTCTGTACTTACGGCCGGCGGGCTTTTGCTTCTACCGTTAATGCCCAATTGGGGGTCAGCCTTAGCCGCGTCGTTTGCTATTGGTTTAGGCTCGAGTGTGATCGACGTCGGTTTCAACGCTTTGATTGCTGGCTTAGAGTCCGAACGTGCGAAACCTGCCATGAACTGGCTTCACTTTGCCTTTAGTGTCGGCGCTCTGAGTGGTCCAATTGTCATGTCGCGATTTGCTGCTTGGACGGGACAGTGGATGGTGATGTTTTGGATTGGAACAGGCCTGTTTGTCCTGTTCACGGTTATCTGGCTGCAGACACCTACCTTTGCTGACGAAGGCGAGTCTGCCTTGAACTCGGGTAGCGAAGGAAAATCTGTTTACGGGCACTGGAGATTTTGGCTCGTCTTTGCAGCTATGTTTGTGTACTGCGGCGCCGAAGTGGCCTTAGCTGGCTGGATTACGACCTATCTGGCTTCAGAGATGGCCATAGCCGTCGACACAGCCGCCTTGGGGCTTTCACTGCTTTGGGCAGGTCTTACTGTAGGGCGAGCTCTCAGCAGCAAAATTAGCGCTCGTGTGGATACGCGGACGATGCTTATAGTCCTCTTCGCTGGGTCAGCACTGACCACAGCTTCGGTTGTGGCTGCACCCACGCTCTGGTCAGTGTTCGCTGCTGTCTTTTTGACCGGTCTGTTCTTTTCTGCTATTTTCCCTACATTAATGCTGCATGGAGTCGCCATGTTTCCCAAGTCAGCCAGCATTATTTCCGGGGGCCTAGTGACGTCTGCCGGTTTGGGTGCCTTGGTGGTTCCCACTCTGCTTGGTGTCGTCGCTGAACGAGCTAGTTTAGCAGCGGGTATTCTGATCGTCGCCCTGATGTTGTTAATTTCGGTGGGAATCAGCGCTGTGCTCCCTAAAGAAAGCAGTTTATCGAAGCAGAATCCCTGGTCCGCACGTTCGTAAGCCGAAAACACCAAGAAGCCACCGTTTCCCACATATCCATGGGCCAAAACGGTGGCTTTTGCCACGGTACTTTGGTATCGTCTATCGACCATGGCGTTGATCGCTGCATCGCACCTCTAAGCAGCTAGGACTTAGTTGCCCCAGGACGGCTTTAGCAGCGGTAGCGCCGTCGCGTCGCCAACACCACCGCATTGCTGCGCGACCGAACGGCCACACGCTCTCATTCGGCTGGCGCCTGACTGGTTTCTAGTTCGCTGACGTACTCGTTTAACTGCTTCAATGTGGAGCGCGCGTCGCCAAGCAAAAGCAGAGCCTTGTCATCATCATAAAGTGGATTGGGAACACCTGAATATCCCGGGTTTGTGTCGAAATTGCAGATCACCACCGAACGGCTTTGGTGGACGTTGAGAATTGGCATTCCATAGATGGCCGTTCCTTTAGCATCTAAGGCAGCCGGGTTCACGACATCATTGGCTCCTACGATGATACTGACATCAACCTCAGAAAACGCATCGTTGATTTGCTCTAAAGCGAAGAGTTTACTGTAGGGTACATCGACCTCGGCTAAGAGGACATTCATGTGGCCCGGCATGCGCCCTGCCACGGGATGGATAGCAATCCGCACACGACATCCTAGATCTTCTAACAGTTCCATGAGCCGCTTCACTTCCTGCTGGGCCTGGGCGACGGCCATACCGTATCCAGGAACAATGACCACATTTTTGGCGTGGGCCAGCTTCGATGCTACCTCGGCCAAGATTCTGGGATCAAGACTCTCGTCACCACTGTGCTCACGCAATTGACGCAGCATTGCGTTTAGAGTCTTCTTGGCGTCCCCCAGCAGTAGGCTGCAGTTAGGTTCTTCGTACAGGGTGTTATCCACGCCCGCATAGCCAGGATTGGTATCGAAGTTACAGACGATAACGTGCTGGGCCTCGTGTGCGTTGAGAATCGGCATTCCATAGATGGCTGTTCCTTTGGCACGTAAGGCCGCTGGGTTCACCACGTCGTTGGCACCCACAATCACCACGACATCCGTGTCGGCAAAGGCGTCATTAATCTGTTCTAAGGCGAACAAGCGATCGTAGGGTACATCGACCTCGGCCAGGAGAACATTCATGTGGCCCGGCATGCGACCTGCCACAGGATGGATGGCAACGCGTACATCGCAACCCTCGGATGCCAGAAGATCGATGAGCTCTTTGACTTGTTCTTGTGCCTGCGAAACAGCCATTCCATACCCCGGTACGATGATTACACTGCGAGCTTCGTTAAGCACACTGACAGCACTGGCCAGCGATGCCGATTGGCCAGTCCTGCTGCGCTGGCCTGAATCTGGCGAGGCGGCACTGGTTGTCTTCCCAGTGAGGATTTGAGCCAGATTGCGATTCATGCCCCGGCACATGATCTGTGTGAGGATCAAACCCGCAGCACCTACGATTCCACCAGCGGCCACCACCAACAAATTATTCACACTAAACCCCGCAATAGCTCCAGCCAGCCCCGAAAACGAGTTCAGGAGGGATATGGTCACTGGCATGTCGGCACCACCAATGGGTACAGTGAAGAGCACCCCAAACAGCAGGGCAACCGCCACTAGAGCCAGTACTGCCAGTGTACTTGTCTGCAGGGAAGTTATAACCAACAGTGCTACACCCAGGAGAGCAGTGAGAGTCACCCAGACCTGGTGAAATGGTAAGACCACGGGGCGTTGGGTAAGACGTGCACTCAACTTACCCGCTGCCACAAGACTGCCACTCAAGGTCAGCCCACCGACCAGCAAAGCCAGCGATGCGGCCCAAAGAGCCCAATTTGAGACGGCACCACCCTCACGCCCAAAAAGCACCACAAGGGCAATAAACGCCGATGCTGCCCCACCGAGACCATTCAGCATGGCGACAAACTGCGGCATGGCAATGATGGGCATAGTACGGCCAAAAAACAAACCGATGGCGCTTCCGATCAGCAGCGCCATCCAGAGGTGAACAGCGCTCAGAAGCCCTTCGGCGATTAAGACTGCAACAACAGCCACCAAGACTGCGCTAGCGCCAGTCAAGTTACCTCTAACGGCTGTCTCGGGTGAGCTCATCCAACGAATTCCCAGCAGAATAGCAGCAGCGCAGAGCGCATATAGGATAACCATGGCTAGGAACCACCCCTTCCGCTGCGGAACATCTTAAGCATTCTGTGAGTGACCACGAATCCGCCTACAACATTGACCGCTGCTAACACAACCGCAATCAGTCCGAGCAGTGAATGACCCCAAGCCACGGCGGCCCCAGCTGCAACCAACGCACCCACCACCGTAATCCCCGACAGTGCATTCATCCCGGACATCAGTGGTGTATGCAGCAGACTTGGCACTTCCGAAATCGCTCGATAGCCCAGCCAGGCGGCGACGGCCAGCACCACGAGCAAAACCAAGAATTGCATATCTGACCAGCCTCCTACTCTTTGATGGCTTCCAAGGTACCTTCGTGAACGATCGCGCCCTCGAGCGTGACTAACGTATCCCTAACAATAACGTCGTCTCGATCCAGTGTGACCTGCCCTTCAGTCACCAAAAAGTCCACGAAATTCAAAAC
>SLOZ01000052.1 GCA_007132255.1 Limnochordia bacterium
AACGACCATCATCCGTGGTGCCCTGTGCCCACTTGTAAGGAACGATGAAGTCTTCATATTGGCCGGCATTGTAGGGTTCCTGAAGAAGATCCACGAAACCACCAGATGCTGTAAAACGGCCGATATAGCCAATTTCGATCATGGTTACATCTGGTAGTGGAGCACCGGCTGCCAAGTCGTTAATGACAGCTGTATGGTGGTCACCGAAACCAGCAGAGATGACTTCAACTTCAATATCCGGATACAGTTCATTAAACATGGGAAGCAGGCGCTCAATCGACTCATCCACGGCCGGCCAAGTGGCAAATGTGATCCTGGTCTGGGCCAACGTAATCCCGCTAAACGAGCTCAACAATAGTGCCACGACCATCAACATAATCATGCTTTTCTTCATTTGGATCGTTCCTCCTCAGATTTGTTCTTAGGCTGATTGTACCGACAACGTGCTGGTGACTGCAGGCCGTATTCCACCCATTTTCCGAACAAGCCTACAGTGGAATCACTTCCCTTACGCCAGCTCATCACCTCCTTCAAACAATCCACATGCTTCGTGGTATGGCATGATTTGGTTCCACATCGTTGTCCATATGCCTAACGCTGCAGTTTCGTGCCGCAGGATTCTCGAATAACCAGAGAACCCTCCAACACCATCTTCGTGAAGCGTCGCATGGGCTGCTCAATCTCCTTGACTAATTCTTCCACGGCAAAGGCTGTGATGCGTTCCATGGGACTGGCGATGGTGGATAGTGCTGGTGTAACATACTCGCCGATCACCAAACCATCAAATCCGATCACTCCAAGATCTTCAGGAACTCGAATGCCCAACTCCTTGCAGCGTCGCATCAGTCCGATGGCCATGATATCGTTGCCGGCGAAGACGGCCGTTGGTGGTTCATCCATGGAAGCAATTTCCTCAGCACAGCGCGTTCCCGAGTGTTCGTGAAAATCGCCGTGGAACACCGGCATAGCATCCACCGACATTCCTGCTTCTTGAATGGCTCGCACAGCGCCTTGGTAGCGCTCGGCGGCGTCCCGAGCCTTTCTGGCCCCGGCCAAATGAAGGATCTTGCGGTGACCTAGGCTTAGAAAGTGCTTTGTTGCTGTATATCCACCGTGAAAGTCATCCACAGCAACATAATTCTGGGGAAAACTGTATTCCTTGCTGGCTCGTGAGAGCCGAAAGAACGGAATATCCACCTTCCGAAGATGTTGGATGTAACGCCGTTCCATCTCATAGTAGGTACCCAAAACGATAGCCCCAGCGATTCGGTTCTCCAAGACCTGCCGCCGGAACTGAGGGCTCAACTCACCATCGGCACCCCCGTAATGGAACACCATTTCGTAGCCACTGGTTTCGGCGGCCAGTAATGCTGCATTAAAGAACGATGTCATAAAGATAGCATCCGACGGTGAGCCACCGGGCGATTGCGAGGGCCATGTGACAAGGAACGCGATACTTTTTCCCGTGGATTTTCCGGAATTTTTCTTAAATCCCAGTTGGGAAGCGGCATCCATGACCCGCTGCGCCAACTCCTGATCCACAGTGGTATGACCGTTAAGAACCCTACTCACAGTGCTTATGGACACATTAGCTGCTGTGGCGATATCTTTGAGTTTTGCCATGGTGGACATCCCTTTGTCAAGATGAATTTCGTTCCGTGTTAAATATATTCGAGTCGCTTCTCCTGGTTCCTCGTTATTTTCTCGTTTTTTCTCAGAAATTTTCTTCACAAAAAAACCCCACCTCAGCGCGAGATAGGGTTTTCTTGTGATACGCGTCCCTGCTACCGCAGCAGAGCTGGCTCATAGACGTACGTCAACGCTCCAGCCTGCTGGTGCCACTCGGTACCGAATTGGCAACTCTGCATTGTTCTTGGTTCCCATGGGGTGCTGCTCCCGGCTCCCGTGGACACGTGGCAGCATCTCGAACGTTACGATGCGATACGTTCAAACTGGGACTGGTAAAGGTCATGGTAGAAGCCACCAGCAGCCAAGAGTTCTTGATGAGAGCCTTCTTCCACAATTCGGCCTTGATCAATCACGACAATGCGGTCCGCATCACGAATGGTGCTCAAACGATGTGCGATGACGAAGCAGGTTCGACCTGCCATCAGTTGGACCATGGCCCGCTGAATATACACTTCTGTGCGGGTATCGACACTGCTGGTTGCTTCGTCCAAGATCAGGATGGCAGGATCGGCCAGGATGACACGGGCAATGCTCAGTAGCTGGCGCTGCCCTTGGCTCAAACCGCCACCATCTTCGCCTAAAACGGTGTCATAACCGTCCGGAAGCCGTTGGATGAAGGTGTCGGCAAACGCCATCTTGGCGGCCTCCTCCACCTCTTCATCCGTGGCATCCAATCGTCCGTAGCGAATGTTATCACGAATGGATTCCGAAAACAGGTATGTGTCCTGTAAGACGATGCCCAGCAGCTGCCGCAGGCTGCGTCGGTTGATGCGACGCAGATCATGACCATCGATGGTGATAGCTCCTGACTGAATATCATAAAACCGTGTCAGTAGATTAATGATGGTGGTTTTTCCTGCTCCGGTAGGCCCGACTAGGGCAATGGTTTCGCCAGGCCGCACATCCAAGTTCACGTCCTTTAACACCGGAACATCCGGCTCGTATTCAAAGTTCACGTTCTGCAGCTGCACAGCACCGGCGATATTCTCAAGATCCACGGCCCCTGCCTCATCCAGCGGTTCTGGTTCTTCGTCCATCATCTCGAAGCAGCGCTCGGCGCCGGCAATGGCGGACTGAAGCATATTGAACTGATTAGCCAGTTCGTTGATGGGTCGGGTAAACTGGCGTGAATAGTTAATAAAGCTGGCAATTACCCCCACAGTGATCAAACCTTGAATGGCCAGCCAGCCGCCGGCTGCGGCGAGAATCGTGAAGTTAAGGTTGTTGATGACATTCATCATGGGCCCGATGACACCGGAAAAGATTTGCGCTTTCAAACCAGCATCCCGCAGCTCAATGTTCTGCTGCTGAAATTGTTCCATGACGGCCTCTTCCTGCTGGAATACCTTGACAACCCTTTGACCAGAAATGGTCTCTTCCACAAGGCCGTTCAGCGTACCCAGGTGCTTCTGCTGTTCAGCGAAGTATTTGCGCGTGCGCGTGGCGACGACTTTCGTCAAAAGTGCCATCAGGGGAATCGTTACGATACTAACCACAGTCAGAATCGGACTGAGATAGATCATCATCGCTAAGGTACCAATCACAGTAATGAAGCTGTTGAATACCTGCGTTACACTCATGTTCAGTGTATTGGCCACATGCTCTACGTCGTTGGTCAGACGACTCATCGTGTCACCATGAGCATGCGTGTCAAAGTATTTCACCGGCAGCGACTGCATCCCATTGAACAAATCTCTGCGGATGGCCGCTACAGTTCGCTGGGCCAGCCCCACCATCCAGTGGTTCTGCAGCCAAGTGGCAGCGGCACCAATGACATAGAAGGCCAACATGACGAAAGCCAAACGAAGCAACCCTGGCATATCTCCCGGCAGAATATAGCGGTCAATGGCCACACCCATCAAGAAAGGTCCCACAAGATTTGCCCCCGCACTGATTACAACCATACCGAAAATCCCGGCGAGCAGCGGTGTCTCTTGGCGCAGATACGTCCAAATGCGAGCCAAGGTTTCCCGGGCATTCTTTGCCCTTTCTACAGGCATTGCGAAACCGGCGTGTCTTGGTCCTCCACCACCCGGACGTGCCTGGGGACGAACCGGAGCCGATCCTTGCTTCTGCTTTTCATCTGCCATCTAGATCGCCTCCTCGCCCATCTGGGAACGATAAATGTCCCGGTAGATTTCGCTGTCGTTCAACAGCTCTTTGTGCGTTCCTTGGTCAACAATGCGGCCATCCTCCAGAACCATGATGACATCAGCGTCCATCACCGATGTAATCCGCTGGGCGATGACAAACGTGGTAGCGTCGGACTTCTGCTTCTTCAAAGCCGCCTGAATCCGCGATTCTGTACCTAAGTCCACGGCACTTGTGCTGTCATCAAGAATCAAAATCGGAGCGTCTTTCAACAGACCCCTGGCAATGGACACTCGCTGTTTCTGGCCACCGGACAGATTGACGGCTCGTTGACCCACCACCGACTGGTACTGCTCCGGGAAGCCCCGGATGAAGGAATCAGCTTGGGCCATCATGGCTGCATCGCGAACGGCGTCTTCATCAGCCGTGGGTCGACCCCAGCGAATATTATCAGCGATGGTACCCGAAAACAATACGGCCTCCTGCAGGACAATGCTGACACCGCGACGCAGACTCTGAAGGGTCAGCGTTTTTAGATCATAGCCATCAATGAGGATGCGGCCTTCGGTGGGATCATACAGGCGGAGTACTAGGCTCACCAACGTCGATTTGCCAGCACCGGTTCCACCGAGCAGCGCCACAGTTTGACCTGGCTCAACAGAAAAGTTCACATTGCGCAAGACCGGTTCGCCCCTGGCTCCAGGATAGCTGAATGTGACATTTTGGAATTCTACACGGCCCTGCTTGATCTCCACATCCTGGGCTCCCGGGAGATCGGTGAGATCCACGTCCGTTTCCAATACTTCCTGAATGCGCTCGCCGGAAGCCTTCGCCCGCGACATAGCCACAAACATAAAGGCTACCATCATCAACGAAAACAAGATGTGCATCATGTAATTGACAAAGGCCATAATCTCGCCAACCTGCATGGTGCCACCCTGCACCTGCAGACCACCGAACCAAAGAATGGCAACCATACTAAAATTCATGACCAACATGATCATGGGCATAGCCAGAGCCATGAGCCGT
>SLOZ01000108.1 GCA_007132255.1 Limnochordia bacterium
ATATCCTCGGCAATCGACCGGACCACAGAAGGATCGATGTTGATCCCACTGGAACCTCCTAGGGCTTCTCCACTTAGTTTCAAAACGATGCGCTTATACTTCGGAGCAACCATGAACATCTCTCCCTAATATTTCGTTGTGTATGACAAATTCCCTTTTGCTATCGATGAAAAAAAGAGAACACCAAGGGTGTTCTCTTACTGCTTTATTTGAGCCATAACCTCAGCAGCAAAATCGTCTTGGCGCCTCTCAATGCCTTCACCGCGCTCGAACCGCACGAATCGGCGAATAGAAATGTTTTCACCAATTTTGGCGATCTTGGTCGTCAAGAGTTCCTGAATGGTTGTGTCAGGATCCTTAACAAAGGGCTGCTCCATTAAACAGATTTCCTTATGAAACTTGTCAATGCGGCCTTCGATGATCTTTTCGACAATATGCTCAGGTTTACCTTCATTAAGGGCTGTGGCTCGAAAGATCTCCTTTTCCTTGTTGATGACATCAGCTGGCACATCTTCCCGCGACACGTAGTCAGGGCGGGCAGCGGCAATATGCATCGCGATATCGCGAACAAGAGTTTGGAAGTCCTCGGTTTTTGCGACAAAGTCTGTTTCGCAGTTCACTTCGACGAGCACGCCGATGCGGCCGCCCATATGAATGTAAGCGTCAACCAAACCTTCGGCTGCAATCCGACCGGCTTTCTTAGCTGCTGCTGCAAGACCTTTTTCCCGAAGGTAGGAAACAGCTTCTTCGAGATTGCCATTCTTTTCGGTCAGAGCTCTTTTGCAATCCATCATACCTGCGCCTGTCTTTTCGCGCAGTTCTTTCACCATAGCGGCTGTAATGGCTGCCATTAGCGAATCCCTCCTCAATAAAATAAGTTCATACTCAAAAAAAGGGGGGCCGAGGTAGAAATCCTCCCGTTAGCCCCCCTGTATACTTCCTACGCCTCGACGGTCGCTTCAGCAGCTTCTTGCTCTTGTTTGGCAGCGACGTCGGCAGCTTCGCCTTCTTTACCTTCAATCACAGCATTCGCCATGGTCTCTGTCAACAAGCGAACGGCACGAATCGCATCATCATTCCCCGGGATCACGTAGTCGATTTCATCGGGATCGCAGTTGGTGTCTACGATGGCTACGATAGGAATACCCAATTTGCGAGCTTCGGCCACAGCGATGCGCTCTTTGCGAGGATCCACAATGAATACTGCTGCCGGGGGCTTTTTCATTCCCCGAATACCGCCAAGAAAACGATTCAGCTTTTCCATCTCTTTGCGAAGTTCGAGAACTTCCTTCTTAGGGAGAAGTTCAAACGAACCATCTTCCTCCATAGCTTCCAGTTGCTTCAACCGATCAATTCGAAGGTTGATGGTTTTGAAGTTAGTAAGCATACCACCCAGCCAACGCTGGTTCACATAAAACATCCCACAGCGCTGTGCTTCCGTTTCGATCGTTTCTTGCGCCTGTTTTTTGGTACCTACCAAAAGAACATTGCCGCCATTCTTTGCAGTGGTGCGAAGAAAGTTATACGCTTCTTCTACCTTGCGGACAGTCTTCTGCAGATCAATGATGTAGATCCCATTTCTTTCGGTGAAAATGTACTGTGACATTTTCGGGTTCCAGCGACGAGTCTGGTGACCAAAGTGAACGCCGGCCTCCAATAGTTGTTTCATAGAAATTACGGCCATTAACGTCCACCTCCTCTCTTTTGTTTTTTCCTCCACTCCCATCGTCCAATTCACAGAACCCCATTCACTGAGGCACGACCCATGAACTGTTAGGGAGCGTGTGTAGTAACACCATTAATAAGTATAGCATAGTCATTTCTCGGAATCAAGAGTTGTGACGATGGTTTTTCAGGCCGAGAACAAGAGAAACTTCGCCCGTTCCCAGTCCAAGGCGCTGGGCAATTTCGGAAACAGGAACATCTTGTTCAGCGAGGCTTTCAATCGTATGAATTTGGCTCAAAACCCTATGCTGTGAGTCAGCTTTGGCAGTGGTGGTTTTGTTAACTACGTCTGGTTGGGCTTGACCGCTAGACGCCGCCGCAGCTTTCTGCAAACGCGACTCCATCAACGCCAAGTGTTCGCAGCACCGAAGATATTCGTCTCGCCAAGCTTCTTGCTTCTCGTCCATTTCTTCCATGAACTGCTCGAACATCGTCTCTAAGGTCTGGAACTCGCGAGGGTTCTTAACAAAAAAACCTGGCTGCAGGATGTATAACACCAATAACCCTAACAACAAACCCAAAAACAGAGTAACAAGATATTCCATAGCATCCTCCTTCAGCCACGCACATCCAGTGAGTGACCCGATGCAGATCTCTTTCTTGGGCGCCGTCGCGTCACTCCGGCACCCTTGCTTTGGTCTTTTTCGTTTCTGATATCCGCTTCCTTTGGGCTGTCTTTCACCTTGCGCTGTCGCTGTGAGAACTCTGTTTGGACTTGCGGAGCTAACTTGCCGGCTCCGTGCTGGTCGCCCTCCCGAAACGTTTTAGGGATCTGGTCCGTTCGGCTCATCAGCACCTGCATGTCGGGGAATTTGATGGACATAGAATCAACTCCTTGTCAGGATAGACCGCAGAGACGCTATGGCTTTGGTGTGTATCTGGCTGACCCTTGATTCTGATACATCCAAAACATGCCCGATTTCTTTTAGCGTTAGAGATTCGTGATAATACAGGGCCACTACGGTTCGCTCCCGTTCAGGGAGACCATCAATGGCACCGGCTAAGTCTTGTAGCAGCTCGCTGTGCAGGAGACGCTCTTCGATAGGGTCTTCTTTGTCTTCAATGGTATCTAACATTTTCAAAGGATCGTCACTGGAATCCGGATTGATCACTTCATCCAATGACAGCACGGAAGTGGTCCGAACCTCATCCAACATGTTGTAGTACTGATCCAAAGGTAGATTCAGGGCTTCAGCCAACTCGGCGTCGGATGCTGAACGCCCCAGTGTTGACTCCAGAGAGCGCAGGGTAGCCTCAAATTGGCGAGCCTTGGCTCGAACGCTGCGGGGAATCCAATCCACTGAGCGCAGTCCATCCAGAATCGCGCCGCGAATGCGTGCTGATGCGTACGTTTCAAACTTGATGCCCCGTTGGGGTTCAAACTTTTCTACGGCATCCAAGAGACCGAAGCAACCGTAGCTCACCAAATCCTGGTACTCTACGGAGTCAGGAAGTGTCATGGACAGTCGACCGGCAGCGTATTTTACTAAAAATGCATAGTGCTCGGCCAAAGACTCTTTGAGGGATGGATCATTGGATCTTTTGTACTGCAGCCACAGGGCCTCGGTATCAAGTTGTTCTTGTCGCATACCATCCACCCTTTTTCTAACGTCTCTGACCCACAAGTCCTTTACGTTTTAGCTCCAACTGACGTTTGAAGACAAATTGGATAATGACCTGTCGTGACTTGTCATCAATGTTTTCGAATGCCACGCCGCTGCCGTAACCTGCGTCCGGAACAGCCTCAACCCGCCGGACGCTGCCCAGTGTCTCTAGGAGAGTGTCATCCACCTTGAAAGCCAACCACACTCGTTCTCCCACAGCAAGCGGTTGATCCGTGACCAACAGCACACCGCCGCCACTGATATTGGTTACTTGACCGGTACGAGATCCTTCTGGCTTGCCGTCTAGGACACGCGAGTACTTTGCTGCCAAAAGAACATCAACTCGAACGAAATCACGCTCCTGGATACGCTCCCAGGGCTGCGATACATCGATCTGCAAGATTGGCAGCCTGTCCACGTACCGCCGTGCGACGACACCCAGTGCTGTGTATCTTCCCTGCTTTCCCATGGAATCTCTGATATAGGATAGCTGAAGTTCCGTACCGACGCTGATTGGCACCACGTGGCCGCGCTGAATCGGAGCCGCCACTAAGAGAGCGTGGTCAGTCACGTCTTCGACACGCGTTCTATATATGAGGTCGGATGCATCCAACGTCTGTAACTCGATTGTGTCATTGGGTTGTGGTTTCAACAATATCGCTCCTCCACATGCGGGCAAGGCGACCAAGAGGGCTGCCGAAACGGCTGGGACTCCTTAAAGGCCAGGATCGTAGACGTCACTGGTTCATAGCACTCACCTTTGTGATCGGCAGAAAACCGGCCAAAAGGCCTCTTCGAACGTTAGGATCCTCGCCGTTTGGTAATGTGAAACAAACATCCAGCGTTCTATGCTTGAAGTAACTCATAGACTCGACTCAAAAACCCGCGAATCCCTCGATTGGGAGCAGCCTTGGAAATCGTACTTCCCGCCAGGGACTGGGCCAGGCTCGTAATTCCTCGGCTGGCACTGCAGTTGGGGAATGCCAGCAAAAAGGGAACTTGTTCATTCACAGAGCGGCTGACATGCTGATCATACGGTATCCCACCGCCATATTCCACGTCAGCCTTCAAGAATCGGCCCACTACAGTGTTGAGCTTGGTCCATACACTAGGGCCATCGTTCTCGGCCTGCGCCATGTTAACTACCAATTTCAGGCTGCTGTCACTGCGTCGCTGTTTTATGACCTTGATCATCCCGTAGGCATCGGTGATCGCAGTTGTTTCGGGCGTTGTCACCAACAGGACCTCATCCACGGATAGTGCAAAGCTTACTACATTGCGACCAATACCCGCACCTGTATCGACAAGTATGAAATCAAACTGTTCATCCAGCAGTTCCAGGGATGCCGAAAACAGGTCTAGTTCCCGTTGGGACAGATTCGCCAAGTCGTAGACCCCATTTCCCCCGGCTAGGACCCGGATGCCCAAGGGGCCTTCAAGCATAATTTCATTGATCAACTTCTCACCGCGCAGTACATGGGTCAAAGTGTATTTGGGCGTCAACCCCAACAAGATATCAATATTGGCCATGCCTAAATCGGCATCCAACAAAGCCACTTTGTGACCCAATTGCGCTAAAGCAAGGGCCAGATTCACGGATATGTTCGTCTTGCCTACGCCACCTTTACCACTGGTTACACAAATGACACGAGCCTGGCTTTGGATGGTCGCCGCAGCCGGGCGTCGGTGAGCCATGCGACGCAGAACTTCTGCTTGATCCTTCATTGCTTAATCCCCCAAGATCCACTCAGCGATTTTTTGTGGTTCTGCTATCTCAATATCTTCAGGCACACTTTGCCCGGTGGTGATAAAGGCAATGGGTGCCTTTGTCTGAGTTGTGGCCTGGAGCAGAGCGCCAAATCCGGTAGTTTCGTCCAACTTGGTTACGATCAAACGATCGATATTTACATTGGAGAAGAAACGAATAATGTCGCCAAGGTCACGATCTTTCGTCGTTGCGCTGACAACGAGATGAATCTCGGCATCAATACCATCGAGAAAGGCCTTAAGCTCAGCCATCTGTGTCTCGTTGCGTTGGCTGCGCCCCGCAGTATCAATCAAGACTAAGTCGCGGTCGGCCATGGCAATCACCGCTTGGCGCAGTTCCTCCGGAGAATACGCCACCTTCAGCGGCACGCCAATAATGTCTGCATACGTCCGCAATTGATCCACGGCAGCAATCCGATAGGTATCCACCGTGATCAGGCCAACTTTCTTGCCAGCCACCAATGCAAAATTCGCAGCAAGCTTGGCAATCGTCGTGGTCTTGCCCACTCCGGTAGGCCCAACAAGCACCGCTCGCTTCTGTGTACCGTCGAAATCCCACGGCGCCACTGTGGCAATCTCGCTGGCAATTTGTGTGTTGACGTGATTCCAGATCGTTGCCAAATTCTGCCAGTCCTGTTTCGGCAGCGATTGGAGAACACGCTTGAGCAATGCCTGCGCCGTCTCTTTCGGCAGATCGCATTGAATCAGCTGTTGGTAGACATCGTCTATCGTATCGGGCCATATAACCCTAGAGTTCGTCGAGTTTGCCGATCTATGGACGGACGAACCCGCGTTCGCGTCTTTGTCCACCGCAGACCACTGCGTTTCACGATGCCTGGCACCGTCGAAACTTGGCGATCCGTTTTCCCCGGTCTTCTTGGGCTGTGCTTGGGGCTGTCCTTGCTGTCCGAAACCGCGTTCAGCGCCTGCGGCCGGCTCCGCCGCGTCCATGGCACCAATCACTTCGAACACTTGGCGACCAAAGAGACCAAAAAAACCGCCGTGCTTTACGCGCTTAGTATGCAGAATAACAGCATCGCTGCCAAACTCGTTCTTCATCTTCTCCACTGCTTCGTGGATAGTTTCACCGTGGAAGCGCTTAACTCTCATGGGGCCATGTCACCGTCCCAACACTTTGAACCTGAATATCCTGCGAAATTTCATTGTAAGACAACACAATCAACTTTTGCAGCGAACGTTCCGTTAATCGTTTTAACGCCATCCGGATGGTAGGCGATACAAGAATGATCGGATACGGCATGGCAGTCGCTTCGATACTCCGCGTAATGGCACCAAATAGATTCTGCAGTGAGCGAGGGTCCATGGTGACCATTACGCCCCGCTCCGTGTGCTCCATTCCAGACGAAACAGCTTCTTCCCATTGCTGATCTAATGTTAGCACCGAAAGCACTCCATTCTCCAGGTACATCCGAGAAATCTGTCGTGCCAAGGCTTCCCTAACATACTCGGTCAGATAATCGACGTCTTTGGTCAAAGGTGCGGTATCGGCCAACGTCTCGAGAATCGTCACCATATTGCGGATGGGAATACCCTCTTTGAGCAAATTCTGCAGCACCTTTTGGACCTCGCCCAGTGACAAAACATCGGGTACCAGTTCCTCTACTACTGCAGAATATTCTTCCCGGAGACTGTCCACAAGCGTCTTGACTTCTTGTCGGCCCAAAAGTTCGTGAGCATGGCCACGGATTAGTTCCGTCAGATGGGTAGCCAACACCGAAGGCGGATCCACCACGGTGTAACCAGCTAACTCGGCTTGTTCACGGGCAGCGTCATCCACCCACAACGCGTCAAGCCCGAACGCTGGTTCTTTGGTGGGAATGCCAGCAATCTCTTCAGTCACACCGCCTGAATCCATGGCTAAGTAGTGGTTAATCATCAATTCTCCGCTTCCCACTTCAATTCCTTTTATTTTGACCGTGTACTGATCCGGCTGTAATTGGAGATTATCGCGAATACGGATGATTGGAACCACCATGCCCAGCTCCAGTGCACACTGGCGGCGAATCATGGTAATGCGTTCCAGCATATCACCACCCTGTTCTTGATCTACCAATGGGATCAGACTATAGCCGATTTCTAGTTCAACTTGATCCACCTGAAGGAGACTTAAGACACTTTCTGGCCTTTTTGTCTCTTCAATCTCTTCTTGAACCTCGTCCAGTTCCTGTTCGTCCAGTGATCGCTGCGCTTCCTTGAAAAGGATATAGGCCAGCGAACCCATCATGGTACTCAAAACCGCGAACGGGATAAAGGGCAGGCCTGGTACGGCGCCAAAACCCAACAATACGCCCGAGGCAATGGCCAAAACTTTCGGATTTGAGAACAGCTGTTGGCTTAGATCCTGCCCCATGTTGCCTTCTGAAGCAGCTCTCGTGATGATAATACCCGTTGAGGTTGAAATGAGCAGAGCAGGGATCTGTGAAACCAACCCGTCGCCCACAGTGAGCAGTGTATAGCGCTGTATAGCCTGGGCAACAGGCAGTCCCAATTGACCCATCCCGATGGCTAAGCCGCCGACAACGTTGATCATGGTTATGATGATTCCAGCGATGGCATCTCCCTTGACGAACTTTGTGGCGCCATCCATGGACCCATAGAAGTCAGCTTCGCGCTCGATAGAACGGCGTTTTTGCCGTGCTTCGGCCTCGGTGACCAATCCTGAGTTGAGGTCAGCGTCGATACTCATCTGTTTTCCGGGCATGGCATCCAATGTGAAACGGGCAGCAACCTCAGCAACACGTTCTGCCCCTTTGGTAATAACGATGAACTGAATGACGACCAAAATCAAAAAGATGACAAAACCCACAACATAGTTGCCGCCGACCACAAAGTTCCCGAAAGCGTTAATGATCTGGCCGGCCTCGCCGCGCAGCAAGATGAGCCTAGTTGTCGAAATATTCAGAGCCAGTCGAAACAAGGTAGTAATCAACAACAGCGATGGGAAAATAGAAATTTCCAGTGCTTCATTAACGTTCATCGTCAACAAGAGAATGAGTAATCCCAGCGTGATGTTGGCAGCCAAAAGCACATCCAATAGTGCTGGCGGCAGCGGGAGTACCATCATGACAATGATCATGACAATGGCGACAACGATATAGATATCAGAATACTTGCTGAGCTGCTGCATACGCGTGGCGGCTTTGGCCATACACTGTACCTCCTTTCGTCAACCGCATATTCATGCTGTTGAATTGCTTGTCAGCGATAACTGGTGCGCTTTTTGCGTAGACGATAAACGAACGCCAGCACTTCGGCCACTGCAGGATAAAGATCGGCAGGGATTTCTTGGCCCACCTCTGTGCCTTTAAAGAGTCCCCGGGCTAGCGGTGGGTTTTCAACGAGCGTGATACGATGTTCCTCGGCGGCTTCTCGAATTTTGAGAGCAATGCTTCCTACACCTTTTGCCACGACCACGGGGGCACTCATGGCCCCCATCTCATAGCGGATGGCCACAGCGTAGTGCGTTGGGTTGGTGATGACTACATCCGCACTGGGCACATCAGCCATCATACGTTGGCTCGCCATCTGCCGCTGCCGCTGGCGGATCTTGGAGCGAATCTGGGGATCGCCCTCGGACTGCTTGTACTCATCCTTGACTTCTTGTTTGGACATTTTGATACTCTGCTCAAATTCCCAGCGTTGGTAGAGATAGTCCAATACAGCCACGACAAAAAGCGCTCCACCGATGATGGTTGCCAATGTCACGATGGATTGGCCGATGAGGATCATACCATGCTGGATATCCATTTGGATCAGTCCAGGTAGCCAGTTCAGGCTGCTTCGCACCTGGAGGAAGGCTAGATAACCCACAATGAAGATCTTGATCAACGATTTGCCAAACTCCACCAGTGCTCGTTTCGAGAAGATTCGCTTGAAACCTTCTAAAGGGTTGACACGTGAAAACTTGGGCTGCACGCTTTCTAGAGTTACACGCAAGCCCACTTGGATAGCTTGGCTGATCAAAGCTACCAAGAATACCGCCCCCAGCAAGGGAAGCAGTAGTAGCGCCACATCGCGGACGATGACCAAAAACATGGCATACACCATGTCCAGCGAACCATCGAATTCAGCCATGGTACCCAAGAAGTGAGTCAACAGCTGACCAGTTCCCCAAAACATGCCAGGTCCGAAGACTCGCAGAGCAAGAAAACCAGCCAAGACCAGAGCTGCTGTCCCCACTTCCCCGCTTTTCGCCACCTGCCCCTTTTTTCGGGACTCTTCACGCTTGCGCGGCGTAGCGGATTCGGTCTTCTCTCCAGCGAACAGCTGCAGGTTGATAGCGGTCATAACTATGTGCCTCCCCAATGGGTCAACAGCCCATACAGCACTTCCATGAGATAGCCATCGCTGCGGAACAATGCGGCCACCAAATTCACATAAAACGGAAGCACCAAAAGGACAATGATCATGCCCACGGTGATCTTGATCGGGAATCCGATGACGAAGACGTTGATCTGGGGTACTGCCTTGGTCACAATGCCCAAAGCC
The DNA here is from genome assembly GCA_007132255.1 of Limnochordia bacterium. Lineage (GTDB taxonomy): Bacteria > Bacillota > Limnochordia > Darwinibacteriales > B1SED10-159 > SLOZ01. The sequence goes on from SLOZ01000108.1 coordinate 9,606, forward strand.
ACATCTGTCAGTAACAGAGTTCCTGTGATCGGCAGCGCGATCTGCAGTCCCAGAGCAAATATGTTCGCTCCCAACTCCATAAACACATTAAACCCGGACTGCATGTCCAGCCAAGACATAGCAGGGATATAGTCATAGCTGCGCAGCAAAGCGCGGAACAGCCACAAGTGTCCGTCCGTGGCAAATAGAATCAATGACGCAAGTAAATGATAAAATTGCGAAAACACGGGTACCTGCATCCCGCTGGAGGGATCAAAGATTGAGACCATTCCGAATCCCATGGGAACGTCAATCAACTGGCCCGCGAAGTAAATGCATGCGAAGGTCAGGGTCACCACAAAACTTAAGATCAAACCGACGGCAAACTCCTGCAGAATCAGAAGAGCCCAGGGCCACAAAGACGTAACAGGAATGTTGAGCGGCTCCGGAAACACCAGAAGGGCTAAGAGAGCTCCTAAACCGGCTTTCACCATGACCGGCACCTGCCGCATATTGAATACGGGCAGCAGGAAAATGAATGTCGAAAAGCGAACGAATGCAGCCAAAAGCCCACTGAATTCCTGCATTCGGAGCCTCCTTCCCGTTACATGACATAGAGGTGGAGTTCACCCAAAAGCCGCTGACCAAAATCCAACAAAAGCCGCAGCATCCATGGGCCAAAGATGACGATGGAGCCCAACACAGCTACAATCTTTGGAATAAATGTCAAGGTTTGTTCTTGAATTTGGGTGGTGGCTTGGAAAATACTGACCAATAAACCTACCGCCATACCCAAACCGAGGACGGGTCCAGCAGCCAGCAACACAGTAAGCAGTGCTTCTCTGCCTAAGTTAATAATCATCGTCTCAGTCACTGTGAATCCCCCCTGCCCCTAAGGATCAAAAATAACTCAATAATAAGGAACGCACAACCAAATGCCATCCATCTACCAAGACGAACAGCAGGATCTTGAACGGAAGCGATATCATGACGGGCGGAAGCATCATCATACCCATGGCCATGAGCGTACTGGCTACGATCATATCGATTACCAGAAACGGCACAAAGATCACAAAACCCAGTTGAAAAGCGGTTTTGAGTTCTGAGATGACGAAGGCAGGAATCAACGTCAATGTGGCAACATCCTCACGGCCTTGCGGAGGATCATCACCTCGGGCCTCGATGAGCATAGCCAAATCCCGCTCGCGAGTGTGCGTAAACATGAACTCGCGAATGGGCTCCAAAGCCACATCCAAGGCTGCCTCCATCTCTAAGTCACCATCTAGGAAGGGAACCAAGGCGTCGTCATAAACGGTGCCAAACACAGGTGCCATGACAAAAAACGTTAAAAAGAGTGCCAACCCAATAATGACTTGATTGGGAGGCATCTGGTTGGTAGCCAAAGCATTCCTGATAAACGACAAAACGATGACACTCCTTGTGAAGGATGTCATCAAAATGAGAATGGCAGGCGCCAAGGTTAATATAGTTAACAAGAACAAGATCTGGAGAGTCACTGCAACATCAGCAGGTGACTCGGCAACCCCAATCCCTAGATCAATACTAGGCAGCGGCAATTGTACCTGCAGTAAGATACCCATGAAGTTCAATGATCCTCCTCCGTCGGGTCATCGAGAATGGGCATACTGTCCAATAGTTGCATCGAATGCCCTGTGACACCTAGTAAAAATTCTTTCTCTCGCCACTCTACAACATAAATAGCTCGACCGGTGCCGAGCGGCAAGGTCTCGCGAATTCGCACGCTGCGGCCGACGGTCTGTCTGTGACCAAACCAGCGAGTTGTGAAGTACACCGCCGGTGCCATAATGAGCAGAACTATGAATACTCGCAACAAGGATGCCCAAATGGAGATATCCATGGCATTCACAGTACCACCCCCTTCCATCGCATATTCGCCTTCTATAGAGGAGAATCCTGCCTGGGGTCAAAAGGTCACCGCTGGCGAACGCGCTCCGATACCGGCACAATTTCTTGAATTCGCAGCCCAAAATTATCGTCAAGCACGATAACTTCCGCTTTGGCAATGGCGTGGCCGTTGATGAAGAGTTCGCTGGGCTCACCAGCCATTTTGTCGAGGGAAATCACCTGACCGGGTTTCAGCTCCATCAACTGTCCTAACGTCATGGGTGCCCGCCCAATTTCTGCGACAATGGTCAGACTCACGTCTTCCACGAAATTCATGGCAGTATCAACGGAGTCTGGAGAACCGGAAGCCAGGTCTTTGAAGACGGCGGCTTCAACAGGGACTTTCTTTTGCTGCCGCATCAACTGCGGTCCAGAGGGTTTCCCGGATTGAGCTCCGGGTTTCTTGGTTGTGTAGGATCCGCTGTCACTGTTATGGGTAGAAGCCACAAACACTCCCCCTTCCGGAAAGAATCGGTATCATTGCACAACTAGATCCATGAAATAGACTTCGATGATTTCACCCTGCAGCAGTAAGTCGTTAATGGATCGAACGATATCGCGACGCAGTTCATCGAGTCCTCCTGTTTGGTTCAGTTGTTCGACGCTGCGGCCTCTAAGAATGGTAATAATGCGATCACGAATCTGAGGATGTCGTGATTCCAATTCCTGCTTCAGATTACGCTCGCTGCTGATTTCTAAGACAATGCCAGTACGAATAAACCGCGGTTGAGCCGTAGGAGTTGAAATGTTAACGGTGAACTCACCGGCCTCAAAGACAGGTCCCATGGGCCTCGGTGCTGAACTGCTTTCCGTCATGGAGTTGTCGCTGCCCGAGATGGCGCTGCCGGTACTGCCGAACATGAGGTATGTGACAAAAGCACTGCCTACTGTGGCCAGTATGACTAGCGCCATGGCGCCAATGATTAACTTGAAGTCTACTTCTACTTTACGGGCCATGATACTCCCCCTCTAATTTGGCTCTTGGAGCCAATAGCTTTGATGCATGATGACGATGTCAACTCGTCGATTCATGGCTCGATCAGGCTCTGTTTCATTGGGGCGGATCGGTCGGTGTTCACCGTAACCTGCGGCGGATAATTGACTAGGATCGAAACCTTGTTCTTCCACAAGGTATCGAACGACTCGCGATGCCCGTTGGGTGGACAACTCCCAGTTCGACGGGAAATGCTGCGTCCGGATGGGTAGATTGTCACTATGCCCTTCCACTCGCATCGGATTATCCAAATTCCGCAGCAGTCCGGCCATGGGTTCTAGAATGGCGACAGCCTGAGGTTTCAATTCGGCGCTGCCAAGATCAAAGAAGACTTGGTCGGCAAAGCGGATGATAAGCCCTCGTTCTTCCATTTCCAAAAACACAATCCCATCCAACGATTGCTCTTCAAGATACACGGTCAGCTGCCGCTCCAGTTCATACAGTTGTTGAAAATCAATCTCGGCTGTGGCTTCCTGGAATGTATCTGCAGAGGTAATGGTTCTGCCTCCGTCTAACACGCTGACGCTGCCCTGGAAGGCTGACATAATGCGTTGGAACTGCTGAAGATCAATGGACGAGAAAGCGAACATGAGCACGAAAAACGCTAAGAGCAGTGTAACCATATCGGCGTATGTAGTCATCCACAAAGGAGAACTCGCCTTCGATTCGCCGGAGGACTTTCGCTTAGGCATTGGAGGTCACTCCTTCCCCCTCTATCGAAGGTTCGGCTCCCTGCGCACGTTGGTCCGGTGACAAGAATGCTTTCAGTTTTTCCTCAACAATGCGCGGATTCTCACCGGCTTGAATGGATAAAATCCCTTCAATCATAACCTCACGTATCAGAATCTCTTCAGCACTTTTGACTGCCAGTTTACCGGCAATGGGTAGAAAGATCAGGTTGGCGACCACCGCGCCGTACAGCGTCGTCAAAAGCGCTACAGCCATCCCGCTACCCACTTGATCGGGATCATCAAGCTCTTGGAGCATTTGAATCAGGCCAATCAGCGTCCCGATCATACCGAATGCTGGCGCAATCGCCCCCATCTGCTCGAAGATCTTCTGTCCAGTCTTATGGCGCTGCTCGAGAAAGGCTAGATCAATTTCCAAGATATTGCGGACCAGCTCGGCATCTGTGCCATCTACCACCAGTTGGACACCCTTTTTGAGGAACTCCTCATCCAACCCCTGAGCCTTCTCCTCCAAAGCAAGCAAGCCTTCGCGTCGTGAACTTTCAGCAAAATCTACCAAGGTATTGATGATTTCTCTGGGGTTGCGGCTGGCTTGCGTGAACGCCACTCGCACCAAAGGCATAACGCCAATGACGTTCTTGAGGGGGAAGTTGACGAACAAGGCAGCAATGGTTCCGCCAAGGACAATCATCAGGCCTGGGGGATTCCAAAATAGATTCACTTCACCACCGAGAATGATCGAGCCCAAAAGCAGACCGGCGCCGAGCGTAATTCCTAATAGGGTTGCTAGATCCATGCTGTCATCCCCAATCCTTGTGTGGAGTCAGGGGCTGGACAATCCAGCCCCTTGTGGTCTGCCTTAACGCTTGAGATTAACCAGTTCTTGCAGCATTTCATCCGACGACGTAATGATTCGTGAGTTAGCCTGAAACCCGCGCTGGGTAATAATCATGTTCGTGAATTCTTGACTAAGGTCAACATTCGACATTTCTAAGGCGCTGGGCGAGATAGCTCCAAAGCCGCCACTGCCCGCGGCTCCAAAAATGGTATCGCCCGAATTACTGCTCTCCGAGAACATGGTGTTGCCAGCCTTACTCAACCCGGCGGCGTTGGGAAAACGAGCCAAAGCCACCTGCCACAAAGGCCTCGTGAGTCCGTTAGAGTAGCTGCCGGTGACCACTCCAGATTGGTCAACCGTGAAACTTTCCAAAACGCCACTGCGGTAGCCGTTGACATTCTGCACGATGGCTGTGGTGTCCTCAGCGTAGGAAGTAAGCTGGGTAAAGTCTAGGCTAATTTCAATATCTTCCACACCGCCGCCCAAGGCGGCGGCCGGGATGGTGAAGGGCGCTTGTGGGTCATCCGCAGTATTGGCACCGTTTGAGTTGAAGGTGATTGTTCCGCCAGGGTTGCCTGTGACAGGCTGACCTCCAACATCATTGATCGTGTAATCCCAAGTATCTACACCGGTCTGCTCAAAGGTTATGAGGACATCGACGCGACCACCCCGAGAATCAAATGCTGAAAACTGCCGATCAACGGTGAGTCGATTATCGGGGTCATAACGGCCATCAAGGTTACCCGTCATTGTCACGCTGTCCGTAGCTCGACCGGGAATTCGATCCTCGGTATTGATGTAGATATCCTGCAAATTACCAGCTTGAGCTTCTCTTGGCCGATACTGGTCCGTCCCCGGAATACTTTCAAACGCATAACCCTGCACTCGGAGCCCGTTGACTAGACTGACAAGGTTGCCTTGATCCTCGAGACTGGCTTCGGTGGCGCTGAGGCCAAACATGCCAGCTCGGGTATAGAGGCGTTGGTCACCGGAGCCCAGAATAAAGAATCCGTCGCCTTCGATGGCCATATCCGTTATATTGCCCGTGGACTCCGTGTTACCTTGACTGTGCAGCACATCTATACTTCCCAGCTGCACGCCTAAGCCGACCTGCTGCGGATTGGTTCCGCCGCGTTCGGCCGTCGGTGTCGAGGATCCCTGTATTGTCTGGCTCAGCATTTCTTGAAATGAGGCTCGCGACGATTTGTATCCATACGTGTTAACATTTGCGATGTTATTACCGATGACATCCATGCGCACTTGGTGCGTACGCAGTCCAGAGACACCGGCGAACATTGACCGCATCATAGGCAAGTTCCTCCTTGTTCTACGAAAGGTCTGCCGTCAATCATTCCGGCAGAACGGGGGCTTCCTTAACGGTCCAGCCCATTCGTAATGGTTTTATCGTACTTCTTTGCTGACTACAGCACTATCGATGTTCGTAAAAACGTTATCCGCCATTTGTTCGTTATCCAAAGCTGTAATCACGGTCTGGTTCCGGACACTGACGACGAAGGCCAAATCATCAACGAGGATCAATGACTCTTTACTGCCCTTACCGGCCGCCTTATCTACAGCTTCCTGCAGCCGCTCCATTTGGCCATCGGACAATGCGATTCCTCGGTGCGCCAGTCGCTTCAAGGCGTGTGCAGAAAACTTAAGCTCGGACGTCTGGAGCTGTTGGTCCAACAGTTTCTGAAATGACGCTTCGTTAGCGCCCGCATGCGGTGCCTTTTGCGGTTGTTTGACGGGTTTCCCCGGTTGAATCGGGATGCCGCGGGGAATCTGAAAATCATGACTCATGGTTCTCGCCTCCCTGCGAAATGCTGACGACTTCTCCGAAATCGTACAATCGTCCATCCACCTGAATCATCGGCCAAGCGTCACGGAACTGTACACCCTGCACAGTGCCAAACAGGTTTTCGCCGGTTCGGGTCATCAGTTCTACTTGTTTGCCCAGCATATTCATGGCCTGACCCAAGGCTGTCAGCTGCTGCTGTGCTTCCATCATTTCACCCATGGTCGTGTTCAGGTTTTGCATTTGTTCTAGACTGCTAAATTGGGCTAGCTGTGCCACAAATTCTTGATCTTGAACGGGGTTAATGGGATCCTGGTACCGTAGTTGCGTGGTCAATAGCCGCAGAAAGTCATCCTTGCCCAGAACGTCCTTGTTGACGGCATCAGAGAAGGCTGTCTGGCGAGTTTGCCCTGAAGACGCTGCCACTCCATAGAACATGTATTCGTCACCTCCTATATACGGACATTTACGGTTCCATCGGCAGAGATACTGCTTTTTTTGCTTGGTGAAGTTTCATGGCCTAAAGCGTGTTCAGCGGACGCATCCGCGGTTCTATGGTTTGACGCCGACATTCCTGGGTGCGCTTCCTGCTGCTGTTCGGGGGTGTATTGCCCCGAATCGCCGCCGACATCAACCGACACGTGTTCGATGTTCAATCCCATTTCTTCCAGGTTCGAACGCAACTGTCCGAGTTGGGATTGAATGACTTCTCGCACAGTCTGGTTTTCAGCAGCAAACTGGGCCGTAACAACACCCTGTTCCACAACGATGCGAATGCGAACATTACCGAGAAACTCTGGCTGTAGTTGGATGCGCACCTCGCCGCGTTCAGCTGTTGTGATCAGTTGCATGCGATCCACAATCTGCGCTGTTACTTCCTCCGGTATAACCGAACGCAGATTCACTGACTCAATGGGTCCCTCTTGCGGAGAGTGCATGGGCTGCAGAACAGCGCTTTGAGGAGGCATCGTCCCGTTAGGATTCTCCATTCGTGAAAGAGATGGATCGGAGTCAGGCGCTGTCGTCTGTGAGCGCTGGTCGAGTCGAACAGTTTCTTCGAGCGTCTCCGCTCGCTGCTCGCTGGGCCACAGCAGTGACTTGTTTTCAGCAGCAAACTGGGCCGTAACAACA
>SLOZ01000029.1 GCA_007132255.1 Limnochordia bacterium
TGTAACCTTCAAGTTCTAATCTAGACATCGCAGTAACTCGAAACCCCCTGCCCTGCAGGGGCTTTCGTTCTTTTTTCGCTACCGCAGATGCTAGCTTGATACTGCACCCAAAATCGGAAAATGGCGGGCGAATACCGATAGTGAGGAGGGAGTGATGTATGGAACGGATCATTGCCTTGGATCCCGGGCGCCAGAAATGCGGAATGGCTGTTTTCGATGATGGCTCCCTCGTCCACAAACGAGTGTTGGCCACGGGTGAGCTAAAGTCGGAAGTGCTCCAGTGGTACAATGAACACAGCCAACTGTTGGTAGGAGACCGGACCGGCAGCAAAAACTTTATCTCGGAATTGCGGGAAATGTTTGGTATAATGAAAGAAGATATTATTCTAGTGGATGAACACCGCACGACCTTGGAAGCCCGTACTCGCTATTGGCAGGAGCATCCACCTAAGGGCTGGAGACGGTGGCTTCCCACGACGATGCAGGAGCCTCCGGAGCCCGTGGACGATTATGTGGCCGTGATTTTGGCAGAGCGCTATTTTCGGCAGGTTATCGGTGGCTAACGGCAGGGTTTTGCTGGGTTCAGGCGAAGTATATATGTGTAGAGCGAGTATCCTTGTTGAGGGGGGAACACCGTATGGCAAGAAGACTTTTGCTTTCAGCAATCATAGTGTTTTTAGTCACGTTTTCAGCTGCCGCCGGATCGTTCTCCAGTTTCCCGGAGGGTCACTGGGTCTATGAAGCCATGGACTCATTGGCTGAGAGCAGTGTGATCGATGAGGACGTTCCGGAGCGGATGAATCGCTTTGAGGTGGCTCTGCTTCTGTCCAGAGCTCTGCAGCAGATGGAACGCAGCGAGGATGATACGTACCAGCGGTTTGGAGTGAGCCGCGACGTGAATCTTTCTGATATCGTTTTGCAGTATAACAAAACATTAGCGGTGGAGGAACAGATGCTGGGTTCGGAAGTGGACTGGCTGAAGAAGCTGGCCTCGGAGTTTCGTTCAGAACTTGAGGTGTTGGGATATGCCGTACGAGATGGTGACATGCAATCGTCTTCATCTCCGTTTAACGCGCCTACGGGATTGGGCTATGACCCCAATGTCAGAGAAAACCTGCGCCGGCCCTATGTCACAACCGGTGGAGAACTTCTGTTTGGAGGCAGTCTTGCAGCTTCGGCGCCTGAGGAAGCTGCGACAACTAGAGAACTGCGGGTAATGCAGCCAGGGCAAGTGCCGGATCTAAATGCCAATATGCTAGCCATGGTTCCTTGGAATAATCGGTCGGTCATGACAGAGACGGGAATGGCTATGCAGCGCGAGGACGGTGCGTCTGTGCCAGAAAACCGGATTCCACTGAGCCGCGATCTCCTGGTTGGAGCTCGTTTGGTCGGCGAAGCAACAGACGATAGTCCAGGCATTGCCGGTGTATCGGGCCAGTATTTCATCTCCCCAGACTTCTCCGTGGAAGGCGAGTACCTTCAAAACACGGAAACGGCTCTTGGAAGCGGTTCTGTCAGTGTGGGAGCCACAGTGCGACTGGGCGATCTGGAGTTAGGCGGTGTTGTTCGCTCGATTCAGCCGGGTTTTCAAGATGTCTATGATTTGGAAAGCTCTGCTGGCGGAACTGGTTATGGGTTTTCGCTGCGAGTCGGTGATTTGGTGTTAAACACGATGCGTGATGAGCGGGTCTTGTGGAACACGACCGATCAGCGACAGGTAACTACCAGTGTGGATCTCAGTTACAGTTTGCCGAATTCAGCAGCGATCAGTGCTGGATTTCGACAGATAGACAGCGATCTGCGCTCGATTAACGAGTTGGGAGCACCTGCGATGACCACGGTGGGCTTCGACCTCCCCATTCCCCAAGGTCGTTTGCGGTTGGGATTGGCCTCAGAATGGGGTTTCGAAGGCAACAGCGAGTCGGGAGAGTTTGGGGAAGCCAGCACGGGACTGAGTGACAGTGGTGAGAGCTACTCCCGGACAACCGCCACTGTGGGGTTGAGTTACGCCTTTGACGGGGATACTTCCTTCCAGCTTAATTATAAGCTCATTGACTTTAGTGGACTGGATGCTTCCACGGATGAACAGAAATCCAACATGGCTACGGCCGAGTTTTCTATTCGATTTTGACATTTAGGGGGATGGATTGGATGAAGTTGAGCATTTATTCTTTAGTTCTTATCCTTGTTGTATCACTGGCGGCCTTGCCCGCAGCGGCCAATGTTACGCCGCTGTCCGTACTTACGGATCTGGAATACCTGCTGTATGGAGATGAACAGGAAGGGTCGCTTGTCAGCCGTGTTGCTGACATGGAGCGCCACATTTACGGTGACGAACAGTCGGGTGCAGTTATGGTTCGGATTGATCGCATGCAGCAGTATCTGCAGAGCACAATTTCTGAGCAAGGCAGCTTGATGCTGCGGCTCAATATGGCAGAGTGGGGATTCTTAGCTAGGATTAACAGCAGTGAGCCCCTTTTGTCTCGTCTATCGGGTATGGAGATAGCCCTCCTGGGTGAAGAACAGTCCGGTCCGATCAGGGAACGCACCGAGAGCCTGATGACCATGATTTGGGGAACGGCTAGTTTGGATGTCAGTCCAGTGGAACTGCGGGAAGAAAGCTTAATTCGCATTCGTATGCTCACGGGAGTGGATTCCGGGGAGAACGAGCTGGGTGATATCGTTCGCTATCGAGTGGTGGATGACGTTATGGTGGATGGCCGAATCGTGATTCCCGCAGGCTTAGAAGCGCAGGGGCGAATTGCCGAAGTAACCAGCGCTGGGCGTTTGGGTAGAGATGGCCGCCTTGTCATCGACTTTGGCCAACTGACGACCATTGACGGACAGCGGGTACCAATTGAGATATCTGAGCGAGCTACGGAGCGGAATTCTTCCTTGGAGTTGGCTGCCGGTGCCAGCATGGCCGGTGTGCTCTTATTGGGTCCTGTCGGCTTGGTCAGTGGATACTTTATCCGCGGACGTGATGTAGAAATACCGGCAACTACTGAGTTCTATGTAGAGACATCACGCAGCATTCGAACGTCGGGTCTGTTTCTGCGGCCGGCAGCGTACTAAAGCTCCTAGACAAGAACTACGTGTTTGGTTTGTGAGATTTGGTCGTTTCCCCTTTGGGGGACGTTGGGTTGGTTTCGAGCGATCCGAACAGGATCGAGAACTTGGTTCGTGAGGACCATGGAGCGTTCCGACACGACCATGGAATGGCTGCATGCAACCGCTTGAAAATCCGCCTGCGGGCGGTTTTTCTGCTGAAGGATCGGGAATCTTTGTGAGAAAGGGATGGGGTTAGTTATGAAGGTTGAACAAGTTCCCATGGCAGACGTCGTTTTGGGAAACCAGCGTTCACGTCGTCATATCCAGGAACAAGGTCTCGAAGAACTGGCACAATCCTTTGAACAGATAGGTGTTCTCCAGCCGGTGATTGTGCAGCGGCAGTCGGATGGCTGCTATCTTCTGGTGGCCGGTGAGCGGCGCTATTTGGCGGCACAAACTCTTGACTTAACAACCATTCCCGCAGTGATTCAAAGTTCGGATCGTTCGATTCGGCACGTACAGTTAGTGGAAAATCTGCAGCGCGAGGATCTCAACCCCATTGACAGAGCTGAGGCCGTTCACCATTTCATGGAAGAAGAGAAACTGAACAAGAGCCAGACAGCGAAAAAATTGGGTGTTCCCCGTACGACGTTGACCGACTGGTTGTCGATACTTGATTTACCAGAGAAGTACCAACAAGCGGTTCTCAACAATCACTATGGTGGCAGCTCCCCGTTGACGGGTTCACACATTAGTTTGGCGCGTCGTTTAGCCGACAAGCTAGGCAGTGAGGGTATGTTTGAAGTGGCATTGGACGCGGTTCTTTATTACAGTTTGACCCGTGCTGAGACGAAAAAGGTCTTCCACATGGTGGCTAACCGGACAGATTTCAGTATTGAAAAGGCGGTCCGGGCCGTACGCTTATTTCCCATGGGCGACCGGGTCGCTGAAGATTGGGAATGGGATGTGGATACCTTGGTATCTTTTCTGTCTCGTTCCGGTGATTACTTAGTAAAAACGAAGGATGATTACATTGCGGATTTGGATGAAGAGCAGGCCCAGGAACTGCAGCGACAATCACTAGCTCTTCGCAAGTTGTTGGATGAGGTGCTAGAGAAGGTATCGGGGAAGAAGCAGGTCTCTTGACCGCAGCTAGAACTTAACCGCAGGTTCGTACAAAGGCCCTCTGATTTTCGAGGGCTTCTCTTATGAGATACAGTTTGCTGGGCAGTGAGGAGTAGGTTTTTGTGAAGCGATGGATACCCGTCTTGTTCTACATAGCGGCGGTTTTGCTTTTCTCAGCGCAGCCGGAATCCAGTGCAACGAACATGAATAGTTGGCTGCACAGATTCCTGCCCAATCTGAGTCGTTCGGAAATCCGGGACGTTGTTTTTTTGCTGCGAAAGGCCACGCACGTCGCGGCCTACGGTGTTGCCGCCCTGCTTTTTTTCTATGCTGTCATCGGTACGCGCTGGCTCCGCAGGTTTCCATTCTTCTGGGCCGGTGTTTTTGCATTCGCCACGGCTGGCCTAGACGAGTGGTACCAGTCAACGCTGCCCCATCGAACGGGTACCTTCTCGGACGTTCTCATTGATGGTATCGGTATTGTCGGGATGCTGGCGGCTCTTTACTTTGTGGACATAAGAAGGAAACGATCGGTAGGCAGCGAAACGTTCAAAGGGAGTGAGAAAGAGCCTAGTTCAACCGATTAGCGGTGTCCGAGAGCGCCAGTGACAGGAAATAGTACA
>SLOZ01000417.1 GCA_007132255.1 Limnochordia bacterium
CGCAGACATCTCAGCTAACGGGATTTCGAGATTCCTGGTTTGCGCTCCGGTGCCACCCTTGACGTGGACACCGAGTGGCGATGACTCCCGGTCATCACAACCATAATTGGGAACGACACGTAAGAGGTCAAGGAACAAGAGAGAACAACGAAGCTCCAAGGAAAACGTCCGAAGCAGCTTTTTCTGCTTCGGACGTTTTCCAGGGAGCTTCGTTATTCTCTCTTGTTCCTTGACCTTTTACGTGTCGTTACCAATTATGGTCGTGATGACCGGGAGTCATCGCCACTCGGTGTCCACGTCAAGGGTGGCACCGGAGCGCAAACCAGGAATCTCGAAATCCCGTTAGCTGAGATGTCTGCGAACTCATCCGCCCAAAACTGCTCTTCCAGTAAAGGTTTAGAGTGGACACCTACCAGAGCCTGCTACCGGTTCCCTGTATGTGTTCTCAGGAGTCGTTATGTACGTTTTACCTGAAGCACTGCCAATCGCATGCACTGGTGGCTGTCAAATGGTGCACAGAATGGCTCCGGCAGCTAGAACTCCAACCAGAGCCACCAAGCCAAAACTTGCCTGCAGTACTTTGGCGCCGCCTGGTTCGGCAGCGACCTCGAAACCAAGTTTTGCAGATAGCGATGACAGCCAGCGGCTGCTGCTCCTGGGATTGATATAGCCCCAGCCTGCCACCACCGCAATGACCAAAAACCACAGCGCTCCCAAAATGCCCTGCGAATCCAAAAAGCATCACCTTCCATGTCTGGTTGGAATTGCTATCCTTTTGTTCCCATAGCGTCGCTGCTTGCGCCTAGGACAGCGAGACGGGTTCGTGCTCAAGATCGTTCCCATGAGCCACGGCTAGCGCACTGCTCTGCGCATGCTGCAGTTCATATTCTTCCTTGAGGGTTTCCATGTCATGCTTCATTTCCCAGTGGACAACGACAGCCATCACCGTCCGCAGTACGACAATCACAGCCACAGAGATTAGGTCTCTAGGTTCCTTAATCATCACTGTTTTGAAGATCTCTGCTGCCAAATAGAACTCTAGTCCCAACGAAATGGTGCGGGCGAAACGGATGCGCATATCCGTACAGGGTTGGGAGTACTTCAGCGTCAGAAATCGAACAAAAATGACAATGGCTCCATAAGCGATAACGACAGCACCCAATATTTCCAATACCACCATCAAGATATGGACCAAATGATTCAAAAAGTGGTGCATGGTGGCAACAATCTGTAACTCTTCCACCTTCGATTCGCCTCGGTTCTGTGATTTTTTAAACAATACTAACCATGTTCAGGATAGCACTAGCACCAAGGTTCTGCAAGCGAAACGAATCGAAAAAAGGTAAACAAATTCAAAAGGCAGCCCGGCGTCACCGCACTGCCTTCTTCGTTCCTACGTTTGCTGTGATGAATGCCAGCCAGGAATAGCGTCCGTATCGCTCTAGAGGATGATATCCAAAATGGCCGATACCCCAACCCCGGAAATGCGGCGCATGTTCAATGGGTTGATGCTATCGACGGGAACTAAGACCTTGGCTCGCAAAACTCGCTGCCAATCGGCCTCGATCTGGGCTACGGCTCGGACTTGATGGACCAACTCGCGCGGACCGGATACTTGGGCGGCCCCTATATAGGCGGCGGCCCCTCCTGCACCGATTTCGCCACTGATAATCGGTACAACGGCTGTAAATTGTTGAATATCTAGGTCCCTTTGGAACGTAATCGTGTTGACAGCGTCATTGATCTGTGGTCCGAACCGATCCACAACGTAGCCAATACCGAAGAGGCGAATCAAGCTTCCCAAGTTAATGTCCAAAAATGCGGTGGCCGGTGCGGTAAAGATACCTGCAAACAACATAAATGCAATCAATGTGACGGTAACCACTCGTTTAGAACGAATCATACTTTATACCTCCAGTCAGTTATTTGGTGCCGCTATAGAGTTCGGCGACCATGTACCGTTAATGTACCTAAAGCGTCAAAGAAAAGCAATCATTTTTGTTAATAGCCATTCCTAATACGTATTGTTTCTTTGTCTGGGCCGTGCTATACTAAAGAAAAACCTTGGAGGGATCGTATGCTTTCGCAAACATTGTTGAAGGAACTAAACGAACAGATCAAGTATGAATTTGCATCGGCCAATTACTATCTAGCCATGGCTGCGTATTTTGCGGACCAGGGATTGGAGGGCTTCCAGAACTTCTTTCTCGTACAGGCAGATGAAGAACGTTTTCACGCCATGAAGTTCTTCAATTTCATCGACGAACTAGGCGGCCGTGTCAATATTTCTGGCTATGACGATCCGAAGAACGATTTTGCATCCATCGAAGAAGTGTTCCAACTGGCACTGAAACACGAAGAGTTTGTCACCGATCGCATCCACAAACTACTGGACGTTGCTAAGCAGGAAAATCACCACCCCACCATCAGCTTCCTGCAGTGGTTCGTCGATGAACAGGTGGAAGAAGAAGCAACCATGCAGGGTGTGCTGGACAAGCTTAAACTGGCTGGCAATGCTGGACCTGGACTTCTGTTCCTCGACAGTGAGTTGGGTTCACGGACGTTCACACCACCTGCTGCCGAATAACGCTGACAGAGTTACACAGCAAAGCTTTGCACGACTTTTCAGCAAAACGTCACCGGTCGTTGTTCAAAGCACGCCTGCCTAAAGGCGTTTCACGTTCAGTCGTTAACCACGCTTTGTTTTCGAAGAAACAGGGCTGCCAGTTGGCAGCGGCGTCAACAGTCAAATGCAAAAGAAAGCAGGCTTGTGTCCGATGTCGTATTCGGATACAAGCCTGCTTTTTCCTGTGGATTCTTCCTTGGCATCTCGTCTATCACGAGGCAGCCTCTTATGTGCCCTGACTCATCTGCCACCAGGCAGACGGTGATTGCGTGTTACAGGTACAACGAAAGTGCCCAAAGACCGTGGACCGTGGCGATCAACAGTGAGATTGCACCGATGAGCACATGCCATTTACGCAGTTTCGGCTTTTTCTGTTTGCGGGCGACTTGCATAATGATCACTGCAATCCAAATACCGATGACACCAACAACACCCAACCACCCGAAGAACGGTAAATACTGCAGGTTACTCAACATTGCTCCACCACTCCTATTCTAGAGTTTTGTTAAAGCAAAGCGACCGCACTAGACGCCATCGCTTTCCACGACCGGTGCCAATCGGCGATCCAAGAGCCGACCAAAATAAAGCCCACCCCAACTGGTGACAGCCACCGCTGCAGTTAAGATGATCATGATCCACCAAGCTGTGGCCGAATCCAACGGCATAACCAAGATATACATCAGAGGAAGCTGAAAGACTGGAAATGCCACGGCACGAATGCCATCGGAACGGCGGCGATCGGTGCCTAGGAGTTCCGCCACTCGGCCTGCAATCTGCGCCCCGAGGCCACCACTGAGCGACACCAAAAACATATAGGGCATAAATACAGTCAGAATCGCCCCCAAAAGTCCTCCGAAAAAGATGATGGTTCCCGGCAGTGAGGAGCGCTGCAGCAGAATCCAACCAGCCATACTGTATAACGGTCCGATCCACACCACTTTGAACACAGGAAACGGCACGAACTGCATAAGGGGAAACACGGCCAACCCCACGACAATGACCAGCGCGGTTACGATGGCAATTCGCACATAATCCGTTGTGCGTGACATACTATCCCTCCTGATACGGATCTAGGCGGTCTTGTAGTTGATCTCCAAGAAGATTGAGTGCTAAGACTGCGGCGAACATGGCCGCACTGGGAAAGACAACCAGCCACGGTGCCACAGGGATATAGTTGCGAGCATCGCTGATCATCCCACCCCAGCTGGGAGCTGGCGGTTGAATGCCGACACCCAAGAAGCTCAGTGCTGCTTCGGCTAGGATGGCAGCAGCAAAATTATAGGTGGCCTGTACCACCACCGGCGCCAACGAGTTGGGTAGAACATGACGGATCAAGGCATAACTTTCACGGGCTCCAATGGCCCGCACGGCTTCAATAAAGTCACGGGACTTGACGCTGAGTACAGCTCCCCGTGCCACTCTGGCCATGCGTGGTGTATAGGCAAACGCCATGGCGAAGACAATCACATATTGGCCGGCTCCCCAGACCGCCGCCAAACTAATGGCGAGGATAATCTCGGGGAACGCCATCCATCCATCAAAAATCCGCATAATGACTCGATCAAAGCTTCTGTTCCAACCACACAGGGCCCCTACTCCGGTACCAACAACCATAGTGATGGACACAACGGCCAAACCGATAAACAGCGAGGTTCGACCACCGTGGGCGACCCGGCTGAACACGTCACGCCCAAACTCATCAGTTCCCATCCAGTGCCGCGGTGACGGCTGCTCCAGTCGTTGGCGCGGGACCATGGCTGTGGGATCATGTCGAGCTGCCAAAGGTGCTAAGAATATGGTAATGAGGATGGCCGTTAGAAGAACTAGGGCGAGGTCTTGCTGCTTTCGTCTCACTGAGCACCGCCTACTTTTCACGAAGTCTGGGGTCGAAGAGCGCATACGATAGGTCGACAAGGAGATTGATCGCGACATAGACAGCGGCGGCAAAGAGAATGGTACCTTGAATGACGGGGTAATCCCGTCGCAGAATGGCAGTAACGGCCAGTGAGCCCGTACCCGGTACAGCGAAGACTGCTTCCACGATCCAAGTCCCGCCCAACAACGCGGCAAAACTCAAACCAATAACAGTAACGATGGGAATCGCAGCATTTCGCAGAACATGTTTGATCATCACCCAGATACG
>SLOZ01000151.1 GCA_007132255.1 Limnochordia bacterium
AAGGCTCTGCGACATTCCGCCCCCACATCCCCAGAGGACTTGGCTCTGCTAGAACAGCTGCTTGCCGATGGATCCAGCACGGTACAGGAAGCAGCCGCCTTGAGTATGGCCGCTGCGGGTGAAGCGGCCCAAGACAGAGTTGTGCAGATGCTGCAGAGCAGTGATCCTGATGTTCAGATGCGAAGTGCTTATGTTACCGCCCACATGGGCGGCACCGGGGATGCCGCTGAGGTTCTCTACGGACAAGCCCGAAGCGCAGCGGATCCGGAACTGCAGGCGATGCTGAATGAAGCACTCTGGCATATGTGGAGCTTAGAAGGCATGAATCTACCGCGGCAGATGGTAGAGGTGCCATCCATAGCTGCGGATTTGGCTGAACAGGACTGGAACTTGGTGGTGATCACCAGCAAAGAGCTGACGCGTTTGGTCATGGGTCCTATGGAAGACCATGAACTAGGGCAGTTAGAACAGCAGTGGGATGTCTTTTTAGCCCATCCCAGCATGGAACTGCGAGCGTATTTGATGCAGCTGAATACACTGCTCCAGGAGTTCCTCATGCTGCGGGGAGCGTTCGTTGAAACAGGTCTGCAGTATGAAGGGACGCTGGTGGAAGCTTGGACTGCCCTGGGGTACCAGGACGTTGGTGGTTTGGCTCGGGCTCTGGAGTTGGCTCGGTTCAGCCGGGAGCTTCTGTTGGGTCTCCAGCAGCAGTTGGCTGAAAAGGGCCGCGAGATTGTAGATCTGCTGCCGCCGCCCGATCCCGCCGCCTTGCAGGAAGCGGCTCGGCGCAGGCACCGCGATGCTCTGATGGCTGTAGCCGGATTTGCTATGGAAGATATAGGGGTTCCTGAAGATAACCCTGACGGCTATTGGGTCATGACGGGCAAAGAATCCACGTCCAGTGAAGGTTACTGGGCCGGACTGATGTCCATGATTGTGTCTGAACGGGATTCGGTGAAAGCCCGGGCCTTTGTGACCAGTGAAGGCATGCAGGCTGGCACTGAGATGGTAACCGGCGGCTCCTTCGGAACCCATCGCATGGGAGCGGCCGGTTATGTCAGTTGGACACCGCCGCCGGCCTTGGTACCCTACGAGCGCAATAGTTTCCGTTTCCCGATGCAGGTCCGTGTTGGCTTTGAAAGCCGGGACGATCCCCAGTTTGAAATCTGGGGGCAGGCAGCTGTGGCCATCAACTCATCGTCTCTTTGGCCTGCGGGTCTGCGGTCCTGGGGAATCGGCGCCTACATGCGGGAGGAACAGGGCAGTGAGCAGTGGGAAACCTTGGTTTCGCTGCCATTGAACGAAATCCGCATCACCGATGATGAGCGGGATGAGGTGGTGATCCGCGTTTCCGTCCGAACCCCATCTGGAAGCAGTGTGTATACGTACACATACGAGCGGATGCACTTAGACGCCGCCACCGTGTACGATCTAAAACTGGAAGATCAAAGGCAGGCCTTGGCCCGCGAGGAACTGGAGGCACAGAGCTTTGAGGAGTATCTGGACGCGTACAAGCAGGCAGAATCTCGAATCGACTCAGCGGTGATGCGTCAACAGCAGGCTCAATACTTCCGCGAGCATAGGGAGCATCTGGATGCCCAGCTGGCAGTCGAGTCGGATCCTGAAACACGGCAACTGTTGGCCTGGCAGCGCATGGCGGCAGAAGCCAACTACCAGGGCGAACAAGATCAACTGAGCTATCTGCAGACGGGGCAGTTCGTCCGCACACCTACCCTTTATGATCACTACGTACGGGCCCGGATGGCCGAGCAGAGTCAAGAGCTGGCCTCCGATCTCCATTTTGCCCAGCGAGCCTACACTGGCGTGCAGCGCATGGTGGCCACTCTTCCCGAAGACGAGCAGGCAGTGCTGATGACCTTTGTGGACCGAAACCTGGATTACTCAGATATTGATGGGATGCGGCGTTTAGTGGATGCCGTGGGTGAGCAGGTCAGCGGCTATTGGTTGGGTGTCGGTGCTGAGGCAGAGTATCAAGCAGCAGTGATGGATGAGTATGAATTCTGGCGGCAGATGGCCCGAACCGGTGCCGGTGTGGTTTTAGTTGGGGCAGCTGCTCCGGCGGCTGCAGCTTATGGGTTTTCGGCCCAAACAGCCGCCTGGGCGCCCACCGCAGTTCGCATTGCCTATGGCGGTACCATGGGTTACGTGGAAGGCGGTGTCGGTGAGGCTGTGAAACAATCTGTTGCTTGGTCTCATCAGGTGGGAAGTTTGGCCGTGGCGGCCTACGATGGCTACAATACCGTGGGTCGGGATGGCCAGCAGGGCGGTTGGAGTGGTGCTGCTTGGAACACCGCACAGGCCTATGTCTATGGTAAGGTGTTCGAGTACAGCATTCAGACCAGCAGTCGCTTCTTGGCCAGCAAAATCCCCAGTCTAGCCCGGCCCGTGTTCAATTGGCGGACACCGCAGATTCAGCCAGGATTTGCTGATGCCCAGTATTCAGCCCGCATGGACCAGGGACGAGGTTTGGTGAGCCAATGGCAGGATACTCAATTTAAGCTTGAGGCTGCGCGTGCCTCGGGTGTGGGTGGCAGTGATGTCGATGAGCTGCAGCGACAAGTAGAGACTCTGGTGGGCCAGATTAATGCTTCGTACGAGGCCAAATGGCTGCTCAAACACACAACACCGCCCAACGTGCAGTCAATCTTCAACAACGAGTTAGGGCGTGTGTATGAGAATGTCATGCCTGAGTTTCTGCAAAACCTCGAGGCCATGGGCTATGATACCTCCAAGTTCACCTTCGCCGCCAAGCGCAATGCGGCCAGCGCCGGCAGTGTTGGCATGGACTATGACTTGGCCTTGGACGAAACCCAGCCCTTTGAACTGGTGAAAAACGGACAGGTGGTCGACCGCCACACGTTCCAGGCCGATGCCCAACGGGCCCAGAATACGGCTTACCAGGTAGTGACCGGACACAATGCTTTGGCTTCCGATATTCACATCACCACCAGTATGCACGTGGAGGCCTTCTCGGAACAGGCACTCTTGGAGCGAAACATCGATTTCACCAATATGCATCCGGCCCGGGTACAGCAGGCCGGCGATGTATTCCGGACGAAAGTACAGATGTCTATGAATGCGCACCAGCATAACGCGATTCTCCAGACACAGGCAGTGTCACGGGATATGGAGAAGGAACTGCGCACCAAAGTGATTCCGTTCATTGACAGTCGGATCCATCAAGAAGCCCTGCGCGGGAATCCAGTCAATGTCCGGAAACTTCAAGAAATTCGCGGCCATTGGCAGCAGGTCTACACTCGGGTGGATCAGGTTGGGCGCCAGACAACGGATCCCTATGAGATCCGCCGTTTGCGCCAAGAACTGGAGATGATTACAGGTACGGAGTTCGCGGAAATTATCGACCAAATGGCCTATCATTTCGAGACATTGGGGACGTTTTTCCGGTAGAGCAGTGAAACCCAAAGAACGCGTTTGAAGAACCAGCCGAACGGGGAGACCGTCGACTGGTTCTTCTCTGTACGTACTAAGAGTTTTGACGCTAACAGTGAAAGAATATGCGATGCTGCGACACGATTGCAGAATGTACTGAAGATGCATGACAAGACTGAGAGTGTCAAGGGTCGAGAGACTAACCAACAGGAAAGGATGTTCAGGAGCCCGAATACATTAACAAGCCAACTCGGCGCTGCGAGTCCTTCACCGAACGGCATACTGAGCTTCAGTGTGCCTTTGTCTTCGAAGACCAGAAGAAATGCTCAGTGACAAGTGTGACCCTGAAGGGAGATCTTTATCATGGATCGTGTCCTTAAGGAATTGTCGACCATTGGTGCCGAAATGGGCGTTCGGCGTTTGGTTCTGTTTGGTTCGCGGGCGCGCGGTGATCACAGGTCGAAGAGTGACTATGACATTGCCGTGTTCGGCTCACTGACTGAGGTGGAAAAAGCCAAGCTCTTGGGTAAGATCGACGAGATCGAAACGTTGAAAAAGATAGACCTGGTCTTCGCCGACGATACGGGCTCTGAAGATCTTCTTGAAAGAGTTGAGACGGAGGGGTTAGTGTTTTATGAAGAAGGCCGCGAGTAAGATCGTTAATCTGCAGAGTGCAATCCAAAAACTGGATGAAGCCGCAGCGTTATATCTGGAGGACAAAGCCAATGACATCGTTCGTGATGGGCTTATTCAGCGATTTGAGTTCACCTATGAGCTTGCCTGGAAGGCAGCCAAAGCATATCTAGAGGATTTGGGCCTCGTGGATAAGAACTCCCCTAAAGCCGTTTTCCAGGAGTTGTATGCACAGGATTTGATTGCTAATGAAGAAAACTGGCTGCAGATTCTGCGCGACCGCAATCATACGTCACGCTTGTACAGCCAAGATCTGGCCGAAAAGATTGCCGAGCGGATCGTCAACACGCATCTGCAGGAATTTCGCAACCTGCTTGCCAGGATTCAGTAGCAGCTGGTTGTTAGGCTCAAATGGCCAGCCGCACACCGCCATTCTCCAGACGTGCGGGGCCTAGGGCTATAGAGAACGAACGCGAAATCCCTTCACCGGTGATATCTGCGACCAACGCCATGCCAGTTTGTCATAAAGAGATCGTTTCGAAGTGGACACCTTGGAGAAACTGCGCGGTAACCGAGTCGACGTGGCGAAGCTGCAGCAGAGCCGATTCCCATTGGCAGCAGGTACACACCCGCGTGGATCAGGTGGGGCGCCAGACAACGGATCCCTATGAGATCCGCCGTTTGCGCCAAGAACTGGAGATGATTACAGGTACGGAGTTC
>SLOZ01000295.1 GCA_007132255.1 Limnochordia bacterium
AAGAGACTCGAAATCGCTTTAGCAGCGATTTCACCGAGATATTCGGCATGAGTTTGCTCGGATACCGGGAAAATCAACACGTTGCTAGGTACAGCCCAGGGCCTCCTATCACGGGGGCCCTTTTGTTTGCTCGCAAAGCCATTCAGACAAAGCGTGCTAGGATTTCCCTGAGGGCACTGGATGGAGACCCAGACGTCGGAGGTCGATGAGAATGTCGAAGCCGTGGCGACAGCAAGAGCCGTTCCGGGCCTGGTTTTGGTGGGCTTTGCTCTTAAGCAGCCTGCTCCCGGCCACGATAGCCTATGGTGCAGAGCCTGTTTACACATATGAGATCGTCCAACGATATCCCCATGATCAGGAAGCGTTCACCCAGGGATTGCTCTTTTCCGACGGCGTGTTCTACGAAAGTACGGGCCTGTATGGACGTTCATCGCTGCGCCGTGTGGCTGTGGAAAGCGGCGAAGTACTGCAGATGCGCAAGCTGCCTCTAACGTATTTTGGTGAAGGGCTGACACTTTGGGCAGAGCGCCTTATCCAAATCACCTGGCGCGAAGAAGTAGCTCTCGTCTATGATCGCGAATCCTTTGAGCTCCTGGAAACATGGAAGTACGAAGGTGAAGGCTGGGGTTTGACGCATGATGGTCAGCAGCTGATTATGAGCAGCGGCAGCAGTTTTTTGACCTTTCGTGACCCAGAGACATTCGCTGTGCTTGGCGAGGTTGAGGTAATTGGCCACTTAGGACCAGTTGAGATGCTCAATGAGTTAGCGTATATTGAGGGCGAAGTGTGGGCTAACATTTGGTTGACAGACATGATCGTCCGTGTGGATCCCGGCAGCGGTCAGGTTCTCGGCTGGGTGGATCTAACGGGCCTATTGTCGGACGAGGACCGCCAAGGCCATGCCGTGGATGTACTCAATGGTATCGCCTATGACAGCAACCAACAGCGGATTTTCGTCACCGGCAAACTGTGGCCCATGATGTATGAGATTCGCGTTCTACCGTTGGGCGCCGAAAGAGACACCAGTTTCTAATTGGTGTCTCGGCGTTAAACGGCTATTTGTTCATGTGCACGTCCATCTGAGGAAATGGAATATTGATGTTGTTTTCGTCAAAGGCCAGTTTGACCTTCTCCATCATCTCGAAATATGTTGGCCAGACATCGCCCGCGCTGGCCCAAGCCCGTACTGTCAAGACCAGAGCGCTGTCGGCATGTTCAGTGAGATAAACTGTGGGGGCGGGGTCGTCCAAAAGTTTAGGATGTTCCGCGAGCATCTTTAAGAGTAGTTCCTTGACCTTGATAATATCGGACTCATAACCGACACCGAACTTCCATTCAATGCGTCGTGTTGGGTATGAGGAAAAATTCACGGTACTGGAGTTCGACAGATTTGCATTGGGAATGGTAATTCTCCTGTTATCTGGCGTGTCCAAGATGGTGTAGAATACCTGGATTTCCTTCACCGTACCCAGAAAGCCGCCAGCTTCCACAAAGTCACCGACTTTGAACGGTTTTAACAGAAGGATAAGTACTCCGCCAGCGAAGTTGGACAAACTCCCTTGCAGAGCTAAACCTACGGCAAAGCCAGCTGCACCAAGAACGGCTATGAAGGATGTCATCTCGGCTCCCAGCATCGAAGCGACACTGACGGCCAACAATATCTGCAGAATTGTTCGCAGTAGAGGAACAACGAACGTGCGCAGCGAAGGATCTACTTTGGAACGGTCCATCCTGCTGGATAGAAGTGTCATGAGCCAGCGAATGACACTGATACCGATGAACAAGGCGACCATGGCTAGTGCTAGACGACCAAGCAGTGGGACGACGAGTGCTCCCCAATTCTCTACCATTGAAAATCCCCCTTTTAGGTGATGTTAAGCGACATTGACCGAGTCCAATACTAACTGCTTCTGGATCCGAAAGATAATTTCCTGCCAGTTAAGCTGGAACGGTTGCGTCAGTATGGCTAGCGACTTGTTAGCGCAATGAAGGAGTGTGGACAAAATGGATCAAGCATTGGATGCTGTACGCAGCAAGAAGGCCTTTATCTGTGACATGGATGGTGTGTTGTACCATGGGAATCGGTTGCTGCCTGGGGTTACGGAATTCATTCAGTGGCTTCACGATGAGGACAAACGGTTTGTCTTTCTCACAAACAGCAGTGAACGCTCCCCCCGTGAACTGCAGCAGAAGTTGGCTAGATTGGGCGTGGAAGTCGACGAATCGCACTTTTACACCAGTGCGCTGGCCACGGCCATGTTCTTGGCCGCTCAATGTCCCAACGGCAGTGCCTATACCATCGGTGAAGCGGGCTTGACGAAAGCTCTATATGATGTGGGTTTTTCCATGAATGACATCAATCCCGATTATGTAGTGGTTGGTGAAAGCCGCACGTATAACTTCGAGAAAATCGAAAAAGCCGTACGCTTAGTCAACGGTGGCTCGAAGCTCATCGGCACCAATTCCGATCTGACAGGACCCACGGAGCAGGGGATCATGCCAGCTTGTCGCGCTTTGGTAGCCCCTATTGAACTGGCCACCGGCCGCGAAGCGTACTTCATCGGCAAACCCAACCCGCTGATGATGCGGCAGGCCCGCAAAATGCTGGAGTGTCACAGCGCCGATACGATCATCATCGGGGATCGGATGGATACGGATATTGTGGCGGGCATTGAATCCGAGATCGATACGATTCTCGTCTTGAGCGGTGTGACCGACAGGGATTCCCTGAACACCTGGCCGTACAGACCCAGCTATGTCTTGGATGGAGTCAAAGACATCTTAGCGTAGGTGTGCTGGAACATGTTAAACGCCAAGAAACGCCCAGAGTACCGCCGTGAGGGCATTCTGGGCGTTTCTTGTTGTTTTTGAGCTCGTTAGTACTCGACTCGCCTGCCGAACAGGCGAGCACTGCCTATCGTCAGCACCGCGATGTACGCTAAGCCCAGCCAAAAATACAAGGCTGTGTTGAGGAAAAGCATGTCACTGCTCTGCATCACAGAACTTACAATCTTAGCCGGCCAAAATCCTGGAGCGATGGCAAAGAACAGTTCCTTAGCGTCATGAAAGAACAGACCGAAACCCGGCAGAATGATCGCCGTTCCCATAAGGCCCTTGAGAATGACAAAGCCTTCCACTTTGTTGCTGGCAAAGGCATTGATCAGCAGGGCGCACATGGGAGCGATCAAACACGAGAGAAAGGATGCCAACAGCATGTGACTTAGCGCCAATCCCGGTAAGTTGGAAAACCAGAGAACGAAGAGGTTCGTGACAAACGCCATGATTGTCACCATGATCAGGCGAAAAGCTAGGAAAGCAGCGGTACTCAACGGGGTTACACGCACCGATGCCAGGATGTTATCATCGCGATCATCAAGGATCGAAAAGCCAGCTGTAGCACCATAGATGTGTGGCGCCAAAATAGCCAAAATGCCCATGATCAGAGGATGAAATGGCTCCAGATGGAACCCAGCCTGTTCGGCAAACCAGGGCAATCCCCACCGACCTAAGGCACCAAACAGCAAGGGATAAACAAGCATGAACAGCATCAACGAGTCGCGTGTCCATTTCTTCCACTCACTGCTGATAAACAGCACGTTCATGGTCTAGACCCCTCCTTCTTTTTCGGCAAACGGTGCAAAACCCGACAAGACTTGACGGAACAACAACGCTCCGACAGCAAGAAAATACAAAAGACCATAGACGAACTCCCAGTTGAAACTGTTGTTGACGGAGCTGGATAGCATGACCATGACCGCTTTGGTCGGTAGTGCGTACAGCAGCGCTGTTAAGAAGCGGTGGTTGAACAAACCCATGAACTCGAGAATGACGGGAATACCCAGGAGCAGCATATACGCCATGACATTCATCAACAAGGACGTAAAGTCTTTGGAACGGTATGTTGCCAAGAAGCCCAGCAGCGTATGGAACGCCGCACAAAGCACGACCGTGACGATCAATCCCAGAAGATGTACATCCAAGCCCCGGAAGAAGCGGCCGTAGATATAGAGAACAGCCAACGTTATGATACCGGATAGGATGAGGACAAGCAGCTTCGAGGTAACGTAGGTGCTGCGAGCTATGGGGGCGACCAGCATGGACTTCAAGGAACCTTCTTGCCGTTCGAAATACAGCGACACGCCAACCAGAAGCATGGGCATGCTGACTGCATCCAGATACAACACGGTCGTAAACATAGTGCGCAGCATAGCTGCATCCATGAGATACAGTGCCAACACCCAGATCAATGCCACAACGAAGCCGCCTGTCAGGATGTGATAGCGCTGCATCCGCTGTAGTTCCCCTTGGACTAACACACCGAGACTAGTCATGGGCCGACACTCCCGTCAGCTGAATGAAAATGTCCTCTAAGGTGGTTTCCTTGGTGTGCATGGTAATGATACGACGGTTCTGGATGATCTCTAGAAACTGGCCATTGTCATTCAGTCCATCCAAATCAAAGGTCTCCGTCTGCATGCCGCCGTTGGCCTCATACTCAACAGCCACGGCTCGGGAACCATGTTTTAGTTTTAGGTTCTTGGGGCTGTCGATCTCGGCAATCCGTCCGGCATTCATGAAGGCGACGCGGTCGCAGAGTTCGTCGACGTCGCTCATAAGGTGCGTGGTTAACAGAATCGTCCCACCGTTGGCGCGAAACTCCTTTATGATATTCTTGATCACGCGAGCGTTCATGGGATCGAGACCATTGGTGGGTTCATCAAGAAAGAGGAACTTCGGTTGATTGAGCAGCGCTCGTAC
>SLOZ01000106.1 GCA_007132255.1 Limnochordia bacterium
CGCCACTCAATCCAGCGATAGCTGCCGTCTTTACAGCGATAGCGGTTCACAAACGCCTTGACCTCGTTCTGGTCTGCCAAATCTGCAAGAGCTGCCAGCGTCGCAGCCCGATCCTCTGGATGAACGTACTCCAAAAAGACAGATCCCTCAAGTTCGCTGATGGGATACCCCAATACACTTTCCCATTCAGGATTGAGTCGCAGGAACTCGCCGTTGGTGTTGGCGATGCACAGGAGATCCAAACTCGCCGTGAAGAAGAACTCCAACTCGTCTTGCTCCGAGGGACGCTGTTCGTCAGCGGGTTTGTGCTTGGTGATGTCCACAATCACACCTTCAAGATACCTGCAGCAGCCGCTGTCATCGCTAACACTTCGGCCCTTTTCATTCACCCAGCGAATGTTTCCATCCTTGTGCCGTATGCGGTATTCCAGATCCCAGATTTGCTCTGCCCTGAGGGCCTGTTTGATGGCTGCGACCACCCAGTTAGCATCGTCCTGGTGAACGACACTATTGTATGTACGGATCTGATTCTCGATAAATTCATCGGCGGGATAGCCTGCAATGTCTTGAACTGCAGGGTTCACGGAAAGCAGCGTCCAATTCGCGTCCCATCGGCGTCGATAATGGACAAGGCCTAGGTCAGCCAAGATTGACGAAGGCTGATGACTCGACTGTTGGTCACGGTTTACGTTCTTTGAATCCGAGCGATAGTCACTGCACATGTTTCCATCTCCATTTAAATCGTCTTTGGTGTATGGTCATCTTTACCAGCCGAAAGCTGGTCATACCACTTACTGTTTGATCCCATCCCAATAGGCGTCCCAGGCCTTAACAGCAGACACCATAATGTCGATTGAGCAGTCGTGATACAGAAGCATGCCATCCAGTAATCCATGGACCATGGCAACAAACATCGCCTTCCGGCCCTCTAGATTGTCCGCCTTGATCTCACCTTGTGCGGCAGCCTTTTGAAAGACCAAAAAGAGTTCTTCACCGAGTTCTTTTTCATAGGAGTTGATCTTGCTGCGACACTGCTGCAGCAACGCTTCATTTTGAATCAGCGGGATGTTTCGCCAAAACCGCAGTCTTTGCTGTTCATGGAAGTAATTGAGAACAAACGTAAAGACCGCCTCCAACCCTGGTTCGAAACTCTGCTGCTCAACATCCCGAATCTGTTTTTGCAGCCGTTTGAAAAACCTGTTGATTTCCTGTTCCAACGTCTCCAGCATGATGTCGTCTTGACTGCCAAAATCGCTGGCAACCGCTGGTGTCTGGATGCGCACGCTCGCTGCTGCGTCTGGCATCGCAGCGCTATAGCCGTTGGCAGCGAACTGTTCATACATCGCAGCGATGATTTCTGCCTTTTTGGTCAACTTGGACACACCTTCCCGCTAACGTACGTATCCACGTCCGTTACTGTAATGTAGTTCCCTAGTAAAATTGAAGGAAAATAGCGCAGCCTGACAAACTGAAACGCGTCAAAACCTTATACAGCTAGCGTTGAACGTCCTCGGTTCCATGCGTCAACCGCGACGCGCCCCGATGACAGCTGCCAAAGTCGTTCTAAAAATGAAAGTTCAAAGTATAAGTCTTATGTCCTATTCTAACTCATTGTTATAGATTCCTTCCCATCAAGGAAAAACGTTGCGACTCTCGAAAAACCCTTGGTGCTAAACGGTAGTTCCTATGACCATATTTGTTGCCTAAGACCGACAATGTCTACCGTATCGTGAATCTCAATGCATGGCCTCGGTTTAGATAGACCTGTGAAATATTAGTTACAAAGCATGTTTATAACCGGGTCTTTGTACCCATTTTTTCCCGTTTGCGACAGTATACCCTGGGCGATAAAAACTCTCGGCTTGCTCCGCAGCACATACAGGACCTGCCCGAAATTCTTCTTTAATTTCAATAAAATGGCAATTAAGATTTCGAGACCCTCGTAGTCTACTCTAGATAAATGACCGCAAAGGATGGATGTGCATGCGTTTGAGTCAAGAGCGTATCTCTGGTAAGGTGCAGTGGCATGGAACCATTGTGGCGATTCAGCCCCCACCTAGCAGGCGTGTTGCATAGACGTGTTTCAACGCCCAAAGTTGGCAGTTGAACTCGGAGAAACGCCTACTAACGGCGTTTCGTACTCGGTCATAAACCACGCATTGTTCTCTAAGAAACAGGGCTGCTAGGGTTTAACGATATGTTACCGACAACCGAACCCATTACCAACTTGGATATACTCTGCTTCTTGGCGATCAATGTAAAAGCGAGATCACATCCTTCACGGTCGCAATTCCGGAAAAACAGTAGATCAAAGGCGAACTCCGAATGAGGAACACTCTCCCAGGAACCGCTTGATTGCAAAAGTTCCCACAGCGGGAGTCTGGTTATTGCCGAGCAGGCTCTTTGAAGCGACTGGAGCGAGCGCCAGAAAGCCCTGAGATCACTCCGCCTTCCTCGGCCATGCCCCGCCACCACTGCAGGTCTATGAGAATGCGGTGCGAAAATCCTCAGTCGCAGTCGTTGGAAGGGCAAGTGCTTTTCCTTTATCTGGCCCACATGGCCAACATATAATGCGAGCGCTCCCTATCATGCCCGGCAAAAAACCGTTAAAGTGAAGCTGCGACCAACTGTGGACGTCACGGTTTTCTTCTACAGTCCCAACATTTTGCTGCGAGCCCACTCATCTTGATACGCCGACGGTGTTCACGGGTTTACTATGCGATTTTTCGGCCAATGGGTCTCCCAACTTTCAGCTCATTGTGTGCAAGAGCGAACAGCCACACCGAGACGAGTAGCGTGCGCTCGTTTTTGTAGTGGAATCCGTCGTTTAGGTAGTGGACTCGTTTTTGACCTACCATCAACGAGCCGGACTTTGCATGGAGAAAACGAGCGACCCCAGACACAGAGTCCGGGATCGCCGAAAAATCCTAGCCGATTGCTTAGGGTAGTATCCAAGTAGCTGCGGTGCTGATTGAGTTGCCCTAGTAGTTGGCGCTAACATAGCAACTACAGCCTGTGAAATGAGGGCATCGTTGGTGATTTTAAACTTTTTAGGTTCACCGAGCCCTAATAGACGCTGTAAGAAACCGTTCTTTCTCCTATCGGATCTCCGTAGCGCGAATACAGAATCTCAATGTCTGCAGATCCCGGGCGAGCCGCTAGGAGCACCAGCTCTTGAAAAGAACCCAAGTAACTCTGATAATGCACAGTTTCCACAGCATCTCCATGTACCACCAGACGCATTCCGCTGCTCCGTGTCTGACGAAGGGCGGCATAGAGCAGAGTTCCCACGGGAATCTCATGGATAGTCGGCTTCTGGAGAACGAAGGCGCCGTCTTCTAAGGTTATGTGTGGCTCCGAAAAACCATCCGCCGTCAGGTTTTCTATCTGTTGATGAGCCGTCAGGAACCAGGTACCGTCGTCATCAACACACACCTCAACCAAGCCGGTAAATAGCTGTTCGCCATCCGCCACCCACTGGGGGTGATCGAGTCGGAGCCAATCAGCAGCCGCAATCTGGATCCATGAGCTTGACTGGCTGGGTAGACTACGACTATCAGGTCCTTCTCTACGAATCAGCGTCGCAAGCACGTAAAGGCGATTCTCAAAGGAGTCCGGATCGGCACGAAACCCTTCCGGATCGAATATAGCAGCCCGATGGGGCTGCACTTCGTCGTCGGCGCCCTCAGGGCTTGGCTGCCAATCGGTCAGCAAGACATCGTACGCAGCGCTTGCACAATCTACCCGCACGATTCCGTATCCCTCGAGACTGTAGACGGCGCTTTCGCTGTCTCCAGACACCTTAACAGCATCTACAGCCCCTGAGAACTGAGACACTTCCTCACAGGGCACTGCAATTGTGCCTCCGCTGGAAACAGTCCTCGGTTCGTCTGGTGACACCAGAACGATTCCCATACCTCCTGCTGTCGTTCCTAAGGACAACACAGCGGCTATTATGACGATAGTGAACAGTGTGCCTTTTTTCATCAATGACTCGCTCCCTTAGATTGCAAATTTTTCTTGCGGAAAAAACCAGAGAGACCGCAGCGATTTCTGGATGCAACAGGCCTGACAGAACAGGCCTCCAACTCCGCAACGTCCTCCGAGTGACTCATCGTTCTGTTGTAGAACCGGTCGCTGAAGCAATTTGCACCCACAAGCAGCTAACGCCCACGGAATGCCAAACCTCGTGGAAACTCAAAGGGATATCTGCAGGTTGTGGGCTGCCATTCAATTACGAGGTGGAGACGCAAGAACCCTTCACTGCAATTGTTTTGGATGGGATTCCTTCGCCAAGAGCTGAGCCCTATGTGTTAGCGAAGGTGTTTCTCGGCATCGTACCGTTAGTTTTGGGTTTGCAGCCTATGAACCAAGCCTCTTAAGTGGCTGCTTCTGCTTTTGAGATCAGATGTCACATCCGTGCCAGAACCGGGTTCCCCACTCTGATTTCGTGTCCTCCCAGTTTTGGCAAAGCTGCTTTAGCTCTTGGCGGAGTTCAAGTACTCTATCGACATGGTCCGGATCATTAGCTAGAGATTGCATTTCCCACGGATCACTGATTAGATTAAATAGCTGGGTCACGGTGTGCCGGCCGTTTACCACATACTCAATCAGCTTATAGTTTTTCCTTTTCACCGCTCGATGCTTATCTGTATAGGCAAAGTACATACTGTCCCGCACTTTTTCGGTGGGGTCAGACATAGCTATTTTAAGACTGGTGCCGTCCACACTTGCCGGAACGTCGATGTCCGTTA
>SLOZ01000163.1 GCA_007132255.1 Limnochordia bacterium
ACTTTTTTCAAACAACGGAACAACAATGTTGGCCAACGCTTGGTAAGATAGACGTTCCTCAGCCACTGCAAAATTATGGTCTACAGCCCGCTGCCGAGCATCGAGGTCCGTCAGATAACGCAGAGCTGCGCCTCCGGCTGCCTCCATCTGCTGTTTCGATATCTGTACATAGCCTTCATCATTTGTCTGGTACGTCTGGCCAAAACTGCCCACATCGAAGCCCAATTGGCTGATGTCCCGGGCATACACCGGGTACTCATAAAGAATCACAGGCTGCTTGGCAAAAACCGCTTCCAGCAGCTGGTTCCCCCACCCTTCCAAGATACTGGGATAGGTTACCAGATCCGCGATCGTATAACAGTCCCAAAGGGAATACTGCTTTTTGCCAGCCCGCGTTTGGCGCTGTTCCTGCACCCAGGGATTGGCCCAAAGCAGTTCGACGTCAAGACCGTCGGCCAATTCCATGAGATACTCCTGGTAACCAACCTCAGCCTCAACTAGACCCGGAAGGAGCAGCACAATCCGGTTGCCTGGTCCAAAGCCTGGTCGATAGAGCTTCTGCTCCAAAACCGAGCGCCGTTTCTTGAGGTAGGCCGTCAACCGAATCGCCAGCTCAATGGCCTTCCGTTTCGTCACCCGCGTAGCCTGCAGCAGAACCAAATCCCCCTCGGCCAACTTCAAGTTCCGACGGAAATCTTCATTGTATGCGTCGCGCCGCCAAGGTTCTTGGTCAAAATCAAAGACATTAGGAACAATCGTGGATTCAACACCGTAGTTTTCACGCAGGGCATCTTGCGCCAGCGAGTTGATAACGATGTGCTGCGAAATGTACTTGACTGAAGGAAAGTAGTCTCGCAGCAGCTGGGCTGCGTATGGACACGTAGGATTGGCGTACCGTTCGCGCTCCCAATGAAAATCGTGGTGGTGGGCCATCAACTGGACTCCCGTTTCTACTGCTGCATACGTGACAGCGAGTCCCGCAGCCAAATTGTGTCCCAGTGACAAAACGTTGTTCGCCACCAACGCTTGGATCTTATGCTCAGTCATGGCAGCCTTCAAGGCCTGCTTGATCTCTGCGGCATAAACATCAATGTCCCGATGCAGAAAGCCCTCACTGTCCAATGCACCCCCGAACGCTCGCTTATGGATCAGCGCATTGCGCGGGTTGTCAAACTCTAAGCCCGGGATATGCGTTCCGTGATGGGTGCTTCCTGAGAACAAGTGCACTGTGTGCCCAACCTGTTCCAATGCGGTCTTCCATTTCTCCATCTCTAACGAAACGCCGTCTGTCTCACCCACCCGAAAATGGAGCAGCGCAATGTTCATCCTGTGCCCAACGAGCCTCAACCCTCAATCGATGGCCTCCAAACAGCAGGCCCAAGACAGCAGCTGAAGCCGTTGGAACCACCTCCTTCATCTAAGGTTACCAGCGCAGATCCGCGACGCCACCGAACACATCGGTTCGCACCAACGCCTCTCAGAAAGAGTTCGCAACCAGATCCTCGAGAATGGGAAAGGTCCAGCCAAAACAGTCCTGGACTAAACCGTCAAATAGATTTCGTTTTGTTGTTTCATCGTCGGCATGATAGATTCCTTCCAGGAAGTCCAGCAGATCATCGAAAAACCGTTTGGCAGCGTAGTAGTGAAGGAAGTCCGTCCGGAACCCTCCGGACAGGCCAAAGTCACACAGAACCGTTTGCAGTAACCTTCGCTGCTCCGGATCGAAGGCATGGAACCAAGTATCGCGTTCCAAGGGCGCCCAGCGCAGTTCATCCCAATCCACAATATACAGAGCATCCCCATTCTGCATGACATTACCGGGACCGTCGCCGTGTGTTATGTAGAAGGGGCCGGTGTTTCCTCGACAGCGTTCAGCTGCACGCTGCCAGTGCTGCCAATGCCTTTGGATAGCAGTGGCATAGGGGCGTAGGTAGTCTCGAACCAAACAGTGAAAGGTGTCCTCACCGGTATATTCTAGATAATAACTCTCCAAGGTTTGCAGCAGTCTTTCATCCAACAAGGTGAAGTGCTCGACCAACGGTGGCAAAAGCTGTTGCTGTAGATCTAACGAGGTCCGGTAAATTTCGCACAAAACACCAAAATAGCGTTCCCAGGAAAAAGCTCTGGTGGTGCTGCCTGGAAGATGTTGATAAAGGACAGCGGTGTGCTCTGTCGATTCTACTCTACCACTAAGTCCTGACCCTAGTGATTCTGCACCGCGCACGGTAAACACAAAATGGCCCGTCGTAGTGGTTACAGGACGCGGAATTACCGGAGATCCAGACTTCGTCTCCAAGGTATCCGCCAACTCAGCTTGGAGCCCCACAGCGTATGGTATGTTTTGTGCCAGGCGAGCATTACGGAACACTTTCAAGAAGTAACGAGTTGACGCTGTGCTCGATGGTGCTTTTGCGTCAACAAAGTATGTTTCGGCAACAAACCCGCGCGGAGCGGTGGTAAGCGACACTGCAGCAAACCCGAACTGGTCGATCAACTCTTCAAGGATAGCGTCCATCGGCGTACTCCCTTCGAAACGTCGTTGACTCAAGAGCTTAGTCATCAATGGCCAAGGTGAATTCACAGCACTTCTTTCCCCGGAAGATAGACAAACTCCTGCTTGGCGCGCTGCGCTTGTTGCCAACGGCCCTACGCCTAGGCGCGACAAACGAGTTCGAAAAACCGACATCATCGCCCTTCCGAACCCGCTTCCTGAGCCGCATATTGTTTTTTGTTTTTTGAGAGCTATAACCCGCTAGCGAGCCACACTATGCAGCTCCATTCTCCTTGGGAAACCAGTGTCTCGTTTTGTTCGCAAAACGAACCAACGCGAGCATAACTGGCACTTCAACCAGCACCCCTACCACAGTGGCCAAGGCAGCGCCAGAGGTTAGACCAAACAAGGATATAGCTGCTGCAACCGCCAGTTCGAAAAAATTACTGGCGCCAATAAAGCTAGCAGGCGCTGCTACTTCATGGTTAATCTTCCACAACTTCGCCCACGTGTAGGCAATGGCGAAGATCACGAACGTTTGAATAATCAGCGGAACCGCGATTAGAAGAATATGCAGCGGATTATTGATAATAACGTTGCCCTGGAACGAAAACAGGATGACCAAGGTCAACAGCAGGCCAATAATGGTTAAATTGCCTAGTTTGCGTAAGAAAACGGTCTCAAACCACTCGAGCCCTCTGCTCTTGATAAGATACAGCCGCGAAAGATAACCGGCGAGCAGCGGTATAACGATGTACAGCACCACGGACAAAACCACCGTATCCCAGGGAACCGTTATGTCACTAATGCCCAATAGCAGCATGACGATGGGAGCATACGCCACCAGCAAGATTAGATTGTTCACAGCCACCTGAACCAATGTGTAGGCTGGATCCCCTTTGGCGAGATAACTCCAAACAAACACCATGGCCGTGCAGGGCGCCGCTCCCAACAGAATCGCTCCAGCCACATACTGCTGCCCGAGTTCTGCCGGTATCCACGGAGCAAACACGACTCGCAGGAAGAACCATGAAAAAAAGAACATCGTAAAAGGTTTAATCAGCCAATTGACGACCAGCGTTACCGTCAAGCCTTTGGGCTTTTTTCCGGCAGCCAAGATGCTGGAGAAGTCAATCTGAACCATCATCGGATAAATCATAAACCAGATAAGAATTGCCACAGGGATCGAAACCTGGGCATACTCAAAACGGCTCAGCGTCTCCGGGATCGCAGGCAGCAGTTGGCCGATGGCAACTCCCAGGACAATACAGAGTGCCACCCATACCGTAAGGTAGCGTTCGAATATCCCTAACCCTTTTTCTTTAGATTCGACCGTTTCTTGCCTTGATGCATCACTCAACAACAATCCCTCCTAAGTATCTTTAACTTGTATTACGAGCTTGGCAAACACCCACAGTTTTGCCAGATCAATGGTAACACGCTTTGCTTCAAGATCGCTGGGCAGCCATATGCTGCAGTCCTCCACGGAAAACTGTTGATACTGTGTCGGGTCATCGGGAACCCCGGCAAAAACCGATGGAACCTGAACACGACCACCGCAGCAGCCGGAACGGTACCCAAACAGAACTGTTGCATTGTTTCCATGACTTCGGATGTAGTCCAACGCTGTTGGTGTAACTTCAATCTCAGTCATTTGGCTCTCCTCACCTTATACGTGCGCTAATCTCCGAGCACTCCTTGTCCACTCCTTGTGCCCATATTCCCGGAACAAGTATGCTCACTCGCAGGGAGTCGCTATCTAAGATAGTATCGCTGAGTCAAGGAATCCCAGACAACCCACCGCTCTGCGGCCGCTCTACCCGTCACAAAACGACTCTCCGTCGTGCTCACAGAATGTCAACGCTGCCGCTGAAGTTTTGCCAATTCCACGGGATCTTGCTCACAGATAATGAATCCCTTCTTGCGATCATTCTTGATCACACTGCTATCGGCCAGCGACGCCGCCACCCAAGCCAACGCTGCTCGAGCGGTTGGTGTAGGCTGCTTCGGCACATGGTAATACACCCAGCGGCCCTGCTTGTAGCTGTCAATGAGGTCTGCCGCCCGGAGAATGGAAAGATGCTTTGACACCGTGGACGCTGCTACATCAAGCATTTCCACAATTTGGCATACACAGACTTCCTGATCTTGAATCATCATCAAAATACGTAAGCGGTTCTCGTCAGCCAGTGCCTTAGTTATCGTGAGTGTTTCTCGCATAATTTCACCCCTATATTTCGCCAATCAACGAAC
>SLOZ01000155.1 GCA_007132255.1 Limnochordia bacterium
TCGCACGGCGCGTTTATTGTCCTCCGAAATCTGCAGATCATGGTTTATGAGAGTATCGTCGACATCCACTGCTACCAAACGTATCATGGTTCATCCTCCTGATTGTTTGCACGAAAAAAGGGTGGAAGCCCACCCTTATTCCACAAAAACTTCTATTTTGCGGCCCTCTTCCGGTATATCTGCTTCCACAAGTTTACCGCGAAATCCTGCTTCGATACTCGTAATCAGTGACCGCAAATCCAAGTTCTGATCCTGCACAACGTCCTTAGGAACGAGATTCAAGGCCAATCTGGCTAGGCTTATGGGGATATTCACATTGACCTTGTCTTTGCCATTCTCGAAAACTCGGATGTGAATGTTGCGGGTTTCAGCACGACCCCGCCGTTCATCGGCATCCAGGGCCTCAAGCAGTTTGGCCGCATCGTCGGTGGTAATTTTGTCGTCTTTAAGCATCTCGAGAATCTGCATTCGCTCTTCATGCTTTGCCATGGCCATCCTCCTTCAGGTGAGTAATCTGGATCGAACCAGAACCCGCCTTTGCCCAAATCGACATCCTGCGAAGCTGTTCAGAAAAACCTTTGCTTTCGCCCTCGAGACGATTGCCACCGACTCGCCGTTCCTGTGAAGTGAACTCAAAGCCACTCAGCTCAATACTGGCTTTACCCACGGCGGTGACTGCCTCGACCTTTGTCCCAAGGTCCGCACTGCGCGGAACGTAGCAGCGAATAGCGCCATTGGTAGCTGTCAATTGGACATCGCTCTCATCAAAAGGACCCATAAGAGGTTCGACGCGTATCGATCCATTGGTGGTTACGGCCTCCAACTTGCGGGCAGCTACGCGCAGTCGTGCTGAACCGTTACCAGCCTTTTGGACAATCTGCTCGGCTTCCACAGCAACCATCTGGATAGATCCATTCACCGTGCTGGCATAGATGTCGTCGGCCTTAACGTGTTCCAAGGTAATAGGGCCGTTGGTCGTCTCGACGTTCACATTATGGCACTGCAGCCCATCCAACTGAATGCGGCCGTTGGTGTTCAAAAT
The DNA here is from genome assembly GCA_007132255.1 of Limnochordia bacterium. Classification (GTDB taxonomy): domain Bacteria; phylum Bacillota; class Limnochordia; order Darwinibacteriales; family B1SED10-159; genus SLOZ01. Next base: position 1,043 of record SLOZ01000155.1, read on the forward strand.
GTCGACATCAAATACACGATTCTTCGGCACAAAAACGTGAAACGAAAAGGTTACATTGGCTGCTGGCGGAGGCATGAGATGAATGGCTTCCATATCCTGAACCCCATCTTTGAGATCCAACTGTACTGTCTTGGCTCGAGCACTTTCACGGTCTTTGGCCCGCACGCGCTGCACGGCCACGATCTTGTAGTACTCCTCTTCCCAACCTTCAACATTAATGCGGCCATTGGCAGTGTGTATACTGATTGGGACATCCCATTCACCCGGGCGGAGCCGTCCCGAATACTCGCGCATCATCTCATAGCTTTCTTCACCGCTCACAAACGGTAGGCGGGAGAACATCCTTCCCATCTTGGAAAGTGTGTCTCCTACTCCCCCTTCGATTCTGTCCTCCAGGGAGCGACTGAACTTCTCGGCTGCCGTCTCGACCTTCTGGGCAAACTCTTCACCCTGCTTCTCCAAACGGCTCCATGTATCCTCGGAACCGTGGGTGTCCGCAGCCTGTTCTGTTTCTTCTCCTAACGCCTCCAAGAGGGATGCTGCTTCATCAGCCGTGATCTTTCCCTCTTCGACCATCTTCAGTATCAGCCTACGCTCTTCTTTCAACATAACTCCTCCTAACCCTTGGCTTTTAGTAACTTCACAGCTTCTTCAGACGATATTTCTCCCTTATTCAAAGCCTCCAAAACTGAGCGCCGCCGATTATCCTCATCCCGCTCAACACGATAGCCCATGGACTCGATTACTGCATCCAAACGGCTGCGGACGGTAGGATATGAGATGCCCAACAAGCGTTCAACCTCTTTGATGTTGCCTCGCGACGCCAAGAATACTTCCACAAACTCCCGCTGTTCGCTGCCGAGTTTGCAGAACTTGCAGGGTGCGAAGCGCCCGTTCAACGATGTGTCGCAGTTAGGACAGTGAAGGCTTCGTACCGCCATGGGTCCGGAGCAAACCGGACAGGAACTAACGATAGAATGGTTCACTTATGAACAACCACCTTCCATTATTACATGTTATAATTAAAGAATTAAACATCTTACCTATATATTAAGCCTATATATTAATAAAGTCAATAGTAATATTAAGTATGTTAATGTCGATGGGCTGCAAAGAGCAAATTTTTCGCATAGGATTTACCCGTTGAACAGAGAATACTTCATCGTGGGAGGGATCACCGTGAAAATAGGCTGGACATGGGTTTTAATGCTTTTTGTGGTCATGCTCAGCGGTTGTTGGCCGCAATTGAGTTTTGTGGGGAGCGGGACGTATACTGTCAGGCTGGTGGGTACGGTGACCAGCACTGATCCTGAAGCCATACTCAATATGATGTACGTATGGAATGAAAAAGAAACCCATCGTAAGGAGGTTTCTCTCCAGAATGACGGTAGTTTTAGCGTGGACTGGCCGACACTCCACAAACATGGGCCATGGCTGCTTCAGTTTCAACCAGCCGGCCATCATCCCGCGCAGATAACGGTGACGCCGTCGGAAGCCTTGCTTGAATTGGAGTTCCAGCCTTTTGAGGGTCGGTCCGTATCAGGGACCCTGGATTATCAGATGCGCCTACTTCCAGAAATCGCCGCTGTGGTCGATCTGGACTGGGCGCCGTTGGCTCCCTTTAACGACCCAACGGTGGGTTCGGACAGCTCGCCGGGGATTGTGTTAGCTACGAACAATCCTGATGTCCTCTCGCCTTGGCAGGCGGCAGCGACGGTTCGCTATCATACTCATGCTGGCATTTGGAGTCTATCCGACCTGCCCCTTGAATCTGCCGAGGATATTTATCGAGAGCTGGCAGCGCATCCTGACATTTCATGGATTGACTGGAACACGGCGGTGGCTGCCCAAACAATTGCTGGGCCAAACGATCCGTTATATCAAGAGCAATGGCATTATGAGCTGATCTATATGCCGGAAGCATGGACCATTACCACCGGTCGCCGCCAACCACCAGTGCGAGTAGCCGTTTTGGACACATTAGCTGATCGTGCCCACCCCGATCTCCAAGCCAACCTGCAAACGGTTCAGTCGCTGACGAGTAGAGGCACGGCTCGCCATCACGGTACGCATGTAGCCGGAATTCTCGGTGCTACAACCAACAACAGCCGCGGTGTGGCTGGCACCATGTGGACCACGGATCTGCGCTCCTATGGTGTCCTTAACGGCGGCGGCACGGATGCCCATCTAGCCGATGGGATAGCACTGGCTGTAGAAGATGGTGCCCAGATTCTCAACCTCAGTTTGGGTGGTGGAAACCTTCCAGCGTCCCACACCGTGATTAGGCAGGCTCATGCTGACAATGTGACCATTGTTGCCGCCGCTGGCAATATTGGGGGCTCAGGATGCAGTGAGTTTCAGTCATCGCCCCACTGTACCTTGTATCCGGCCGCCTATCCAGAGGTAATTGCTGTTGGTGCCGTGGAAGTTGGACCCATGGGTAAGTCCCAAGTCGCTTCCTACTCGCTGCTGGGTCCCGAAACGGATCCCGTGTTGTTATTTGCCCCAGGGGGCAGCCGATCGGGCGCCGGTATTCTCAGCACCACAGTCAGCGCTGGTTACACGGAAGATCGTGGTACGTCCATGGCCACACCGATGGTCAGTGGCATCGTTGGTCTTATGCTCAGCGTCGATCCTGGATTAACGCCGACAGCCGTTTGGGAAAGGCTCTATACCACTGGGATCGGATTGCCCTTTGATCACCAGCCGCGGCGTCTCGTCAATGCCTATGCGGCCGTGACCGGCTCCTATCTCGAACAGACCTGGGTTGGCTTTACGGCCTTGGAGGGTGCCTACCAGGGACTGACCTATTGGGTTCCAACGCAGCCCGAGCGACAGTGGGCGGGCACCATTCCTTTGGGCCGCTATGAGCTGACAGCCCGCATCCCGGTCCGAGCCAATGCCGATTGGGTGTTCACAGAGTCCGTGACCATTGCAGCCGACGGGGATCATCCTGGGATCGCTGTGAACTTGTGGGTAGAATGAGCAAGAAACCATGGTTACCGACACGAACGAGAAAGTCTTCGCTGCATTGAACCTCTCATGGTTATAGCCACGAGATTCTTGGGTACTCCGTTCTACTGAACAGAAATCGTACACGATGTGTACCGCCAAGCTATCCTCGCAGTTTCTGCGGTTAATGCTAATAGTCCCGTATTCTATTGGCTTTTGCCTCGTTATCGCATCGGCCAATTTAGATTTTCGATCGCTAAAGATTTTCCGCACAGACGATTCGTTGTTGCAGCCCCATAGCCTTACTTGTCAAAGTATTGCCTAGGTAATTCCACGAGTGGAAGATAGTACCTTGTTGGATTGTTGGAATGTGCATTGCGGAAAACACTCACGACCGAAGTCGCGAGTGTTTTCCGCAAAAAAGATAAAAGGAAGCTCTGCCATCCAGACAACGGTGGCAGAGCTTCCTGGTGTCTTATGTTGTTGTAGACTTAGAAACGAACTACCACGCCAGCCCCATAAAGAACCGAGGAAACACTAAAGTCGTCGGCACCCGTAAAGGCTGCCTTGGCACTGCCGAATGTTACTCCAGCCTGCACACCCAGCATTTCATTGATGTTATAAACCACACCACCGCGAGCGCTGAGAATGCTGCCTTCACCGTCTGCGTCATCAGCGAAACTGAAGTTCTTGACCATAGGGGCAAATGCCACATCACCGTAGAAACTCACGTCACGATTCAGCTCCA
>SLOZ01000124.1 GCA_007132255.1 Limnochordia bacterium
AAAAAGGCCATGTTCACGTAAGCCAAAAACAGCAACCGTTGGGTCTTAACACCCGACAGACGGGCGGCTTTTTCGTTGCCTCCCAGGGCGTAAAGATGCCGTCCCATGACGGTATGTGTCGTGATGTAATGGTACAAAATCAGGACAAGCCCCACTGTGATCAAAACCATGGGAATGCCGCGGTAGGCGCCCAACGTATAGAACATCCAGATAATTCCAAAGCTAACGAGGGTTAATCGCACACCCAAACTTCCTATGTTTTCTAGCGCGTAGCCTTTCTTGCGCCGCGATAGATATCCGAGGATCTGCCCAGCCACGAAGATCAACGCGATAATCACACCGATCATCAGCGATGTGGAATTGCGCAGACCGAAGATCTGGAGGTCAGGGAACAGATCTGGGACGAACCCCGTCGAATAAGCTAAGTAGGCCGAGGGGAATGGAGCCAAAGTTAAGCCGCTCAAAACCAACAGGGTTAAACCGCGGAAGACCAACATCCCCGAAAGCGTCACGATGAACGCTGGAATTCGGATATACGCAATCCAAAAACCCTGCCACATCCCGATCCCAATAGCAATCAGCAGACACAGCAAAATAGAGACGTGGGGATTCCATCCCCAACTTATGCTAAATGTACCAGCACAGGCACCGATCAATGCAACAACCGAACCGACGGATAGGTCAATGTTACCGCCGGTGAGGATGCACATCAACATACCCACAGCCAAAATCACGACATAGGCATTTTGGAAAATCAGGTTGGACACATTCATCGGACGGAGGAGAACCCCGTTAGTCAAGACTTGAAAGGCAATGATAATGGCCACCAAGGCCAACAGCATCATATACTGTTTAAGATTGCTGCCAAAGGCTGCTTTTAGTTTGTTCATGCGCTGTTTTCTCCCTTCACGTCCTGCATGATGCGGGCCATGATTTTTTCCTGGGTGGCTTCGCTTCCAGCGAACTCCGCTACCAGGCGGCCGCGGTTCATGACGTAAATACGGTCACACATTCCAAGAATTTCTGGCAGTTCCGAAGAAATTAGGAGCACGGCTTTCCCTTCTTCGGCCAATCCATTGATGATTTGGTAAATCTCGTACTTAGCTCCAACATCAACGCCCCGTGTTGGTTCGTCCAACAACAGCACATCCGGTTTGGTGAACACCCATTTGCCCAAGAGAACCTTTTGTTGGTTACCACCGGAGAGGTTTTCCACACGCTGATCGATGTTCGGGGCTTTGACACCCAAACGCTTGCGGAAGTGCTCTGCCGTCTGCCGTTCGAGCTCCTTATCGATGCGGGCCCCATTACTCACCAAAGACAATTTCGGCAGAGTGATGTTGTGCACAATGCTGTTGGAGAGAATCAGGCCGCTGGCTTTGCGATCCTCGGTAACATAAGCCAAGTTGGCATCGATGGCTTCGGGGATTGAGCGCAGCACCAGTTCGCGTCCATCCTTGTATAGAGTTCCTTCCGTCTTGGTACCGTAGGCTTCACCAAAGATAGACATGGCAAGCTCCGTACGTCCCGAACCGATCAACCCGTAAATGCCCACAACTTCGCCATTGTGGACGCGAAACGAGACGCTGTCGACCACTTTCCGCTCGCGATAGAGTTCATGAAAAACGGTCCAATCCTTGACTTCCAGTGCGATCCCGTCGCGAATCCTTGTTTCGCGATGGGGATAGCGTTCGGTCAAATCGCGACCCACCATACCGCGGATAATCCGTTCCTCTGTCACTGCATCCTTTTGGCCGTCCAAGGTCTCAATAGCTGCTCCATCGCGAAGAATGGTGAAACGATCAGCAACATAAGACACCTCGTTGAGTTTGTGAGAGATCATAATCGATGTAACTCCACGTTCTTTGCGAAGGTTAAGCAGCAGATCAAGGATCTTTCGCGAGTCGCCCTCATTTAAAGACGAGGTGGGTTCATCTAGGATCAACAGGCGAACATTCTTAGCCAAAGCCTTTGCGATCTCCACCAGCTGCTGCTTGGCCACACCGATATCTTTAATCAGGACCCTTGGATTCTCGTCTATGCCCACCATTCGCAGATACTCTTCAGCCTTTTGGTATGTGAGATTCCAGTCGATGCGCCCATGCCGATGCTGCTCGTTCCCGAGGAACATGTTCTCTCCGATGGATAAATAAGGAATGAGTGCCAGTTCTTGATGGATGATGACAATGCCGAGACGTTCGGAATCAGAAATACTTTGATGCCGGCATTCGTGTCCTTGGAAAAAGACCTCACCGGTATAGGTACCATAGGGATATACCCCACTCAGTACATTCATTAACGTCGATTTACCGGCACCGTTCTCACCCACCAGTGCGTGAATTTCACCGTCATAAACTGCAATATTGACGTTATCCAGAGCCTTGACGCCAGGAAATTCCTTGGTTATGGATTTCATCTCTAGAAGTGTCGCTGCCAAATCGCATCCCTCCTACCACGAGCAAACCTGCGAAGGAGCGGACGGGTCCGCAGACCCATCCGCAGCCAGTGACAATCCTTAGTTGTGCAGTTGCTCCCAGGTATAGTAGCCACTGTCGATCAAAAGCTCTTCGTAATTGTTGATGTCCGCAAACACAGGAGCAGACAGATAGGTCGGAACAACATAAACGCCGTTAAAGTAGGTTTCGGTGTCATTAACTGGGACATCGGTTCCAGCAATGATGGCCTCGATCATGGTCACTACGTTAGCAGCGAGGGTACGGGTATCTTTAAAAATGGACATGGACTGGTAGCCAGCAATAATGTTCTTTGTGTTGGCGATATCACAGTCTTGGCCCGTGATGTATGGGAAATCATCTTTCTCAAAACCGGCGTTGATCAGAGCATTGGTAACGCCCAATGCCGTCGAGTCATTGGAACAAAGCACTGCATGCAGGGGAGTTCCATCCGAATAGTTGGCTGCGATGAGGTTATCCATACGAGATTGAGCCCGCTCCGACGACCATGCCAAGGTGGCGATGGTTTCGAATTCAACCTGGCCGGAAGGAACAACCACGATGCCACTCTCCAGATAAGGAGCCAATACATCAATGGCGCCTTGGTAGAAGAAGCGAGCATTATTGTCATCTGGCGAACCGCCGGTAATCTCGATGTTGACACTATCCTGACGTGTTTCGAGTTCCAAGACGTCGACCAGATACTGTCCCTGGATGGTGCCGACCATGTAGTTATCAAATGTGGCGTAATAAGACACAGCATCGGTTTCCATAATCAAGCGATCGTAAGCGATAACTGGGATGCCTTCGTCTTTGGCCACGGCCAAAACGCCGCCCATGGCGCTGCCATCGATGGAAGCAATAACGAGCACGTCGGCACCGTTAAGAATCATGTTCTCTAATTGAGAAACCTGAAGAGCCGTATCATTATTGGCGTACTGCAGGTCCACAACGTAACCGGCATCTTCCAGCAGAGCTTTCATGTTGGCACCGTCTTGATTCCAGCGCTGCAGACTCTGGGTAGGCATAGCCACGCCCACACGGACTTGAGCCATCGCCGTGCTGCTTAAGGCCAACAATGTGATCAGTACAGCAACAAAAAGAACCTTTTTCATAGACTCATCGAGCTCCTCTCAAATTGGGAATTCTAGTTAGTCGTACTGCTTTGTTCTAGCATCAGCGCGTCGGCCGTGAAAGACCGTCCCATACCCATGGGTCCCCCCTTTGTCCATGATTTCGTCTTCACAAGCACCAAGTACGCTGGTTGCTTCCGACAGGTTTGACAGCGCTAACCATTCAGAGTGCCGAACTCTCGGTACACCATTAAGAGCATCATCCCGAATTAGCACCAGGTTAACTCTGAGGTAATATATTCACCACGATGATACGTTTCCCTTTTTCTCTAGAATTTTCTTCCATCATTGGCGCTGATCTGCAATCAAAAAGGAAGAAAAGGGATGTGTCAAATAAAGGGCCATGGCTCTAGGAGGTCGAAAAGAAAGGCTGTACGCATTTTTGAGAGGAGTGGTTTCATCAAAACCATCTTTATCATCCTAGGATTTGTTGTCTGGTTGGCCGGGTGTGGCACCGTGTCTGTAGGTGGTCCATCCGTTGGGCTTACTCCAGATGAATCGGGCACTGTCACGGTTACCTTCCGGCATTCCCAGGGCATGATGAGCCAGACCACAGAATCGGCAATCGTCGATGGCATCCGCTTAATGATTTTCGAGAGCAGCCAAGACTCTTCCTGGCCGTACGGTGTTATCCTCCGCGATGATATCAAAATCTCCGGAGAATCCGTCACGAGAACCTACGCCTTAACGCCTGGAGAATACTACGTAGAGGTCATATCGTACAAAGAAGAAACCCATCATGATTTGGCTGTGGGTTCTGGCAGAACAGAGAATGTCGTTGTGGTCGAAGGCGAAACAACCAAGGCCTCACTGACGATGACGCCATACGTTCTGGCCAACATCACGATGCCCGAAACTGTTAGTCCTGACGTACCGTTCGAAAGTGATGTCACGATCGAAGGCGCCGTTTTATGGACTGATAGCGAAACCGCTTTGCTCGTCGGCTTGAACCCATGGGAGAACAATATGTACGTCCGGCCTCCTTTTAACAGCCGAGACGTTGACGCGCCACCCGACGGCATGCTGGCTTACAGTTCGAGTTCTAGCAGAAGATACCCGGGTAAGGTCACCCATTATTTCATCGACCAAGTGGCTTCATACAGTAGTGATTGGCCAGTGTATCCCACCATTCCCCTTCACGCAGAG
>SLOZ01000259.1 GCA_007132255.1 Limnochordia bacterium
CATCCGGCACTGCCGGGGCAGCGATCTGCGGATATCGTAGCGTCCGGCAGCACAGCTCTCTGACCACTGGTTTTACACCGAAAAACCTGCTAAACCCACGTAAAAACCCCTGTTGCAGCGCTGCGCCGAAACCGCTGGCGGAGGTCGCAGCCAGGTTGCGATGGCACCATCAGGTATGGAGGCAGTCGGGCGCTTTGGCAGCCGCCGGTTGGCCGGCTCACCAACCTTACTTTATAGTTTCCACAATCCACTCACGAAATTCTCAAAAAGCATACTCACCAACTGGATTTCTTGGAAACGACTTGCTCGGTCAACCTAGGGCCCTGCCTACAAAACAGGCAGCCTTGTTTCACAGCTCATGGTGTCAGGTCACTAACAACGGCTTCCGTTTCACAAAGAACCATGCGTGGTATCCCACCGTGCCCGAAACGCCTTTTAGCAGAGGTTTTTCTGAGCCGAATCGCCAATCTCGGGCGTTGAAACCCGTCCATGCAATAGGCCTCCGAGAAACGTGTTGAAAAAGTGGCCTGGCGAGCTCATAGCAAGAGACTCGAAATCGCTTTAGCAGCGATTTCACCGAGGTGTTCGGCATGAGTTTGCTCGGGATACCGGGAAAATCAACACGTCCCAGCCGACCTGTTTCATAGAGAGCTATGCGTGGTTCCCGATCGAGTGCGAAATGCCTTGTATAAGGCGTTTCCCCGAGCCACCCCGTCACTGTTGGGCGTTGAAATACGTCTGTGAAACAGGTCTGCCAGCCTGCGGTTGACCAAACAGCGCCGCGCTTGACGGCGAACCAACCCAAGACCGCAGGGCTTGGCAGTAGCAGGAATCGGAACGGCAGGATCACCATGGTGCCCAGCCCAGCCCTTACAACGTTGTTGTACGCCTGGTACACGACAACGAAGCCGTGGATGCTCGCCAGACGGGAACCGCTTCGGAAGGCGGCGCGTTCCCCACTAAAGCGTCGGTTTTGGCCATTGGGCCACGCCTTGAGGGCACACCAGCCCGGATAACCGACTTCTGGTTGTGGCGCTGTTTGACCCGGACGCGACTGGAATTTCTAGGAACAGGAAGGAACCCGGGCATACGTAGAGAACTCTTTAGTAAACGACAGAATCGTTCACCAAAAGCCTGTGCCCGGCGCAGCCTACGTTCAGCGAGCACTGCACTCCAACGCGCAGGAAGGGAACTGGTTCCCGAGACCACAGGCGCCGTCAACGGTCGTGTACAATGGATTTGCTCTTGAACTTAACTGTCCTCGGAGGTGATCGTTGTTGCAAAACCAGCGTAATAGCGAGAAAAGCAAACAACTGCGCAGAACCCTGGGACCCCTAGTCTCAGCTTCCCTGTATCTGGCGCCGGCGGCTCTGATTCTGATTACATTTGTCTATTATCCGTTGCTGCGTTCTGTCTATTTGAGTCTCTATGAGACAGATTTTCTGGCCCGACCGATTTTTTTCACCGGGATCGGACAATACCAAGAGTTGTTGAGTTCCCCCCGCTTTTGGGATAGTTTGCGGATCACATTCCTCTTCACTCTGTATACGGTGCCGTTTGCGCTTGTTATCGCCATGCCCGTTGCGCTGCTGGGCAATTTGCCGGTGCGCGGCCGCACCTTCTATCGAACCACATTCATCTGTACAATTGCCGTGTCCACAGCGATAGCATCTGTCGTCTGGACGTGGATGTTTGCGCCCACCACCGGAGTCATGAACGACCTGCTGCGGCTTGTGGGTATCGCCCCTATTCGTTGGCTGCAGGATCCTCGTTTTGCGCTGCCTGCTGTTTCGATAGCCACGATCTGGAAAGGCTTGGGACTCAACGTTCTCTTTCTGTTGGCTGGGCTGCAGGGTGTATCCGATGAACTGCTGGATGCGGCGCGGATTGATGGCGCCAACAGCTGGCAATCCTTTCGCAACATCACGCTGCCCATGCTATCGCCAACGATCTTCTTTTTGTTGGTCGTGGGGACCATCGAAGCCTTTCGCTCCTTTGCCCAGATCCATATCATGACCCAGGGCGGGCCTTTACGTTCCACAAGTATTTTGGTCTATGCCATCTACCGCGATGCATTTATCAACTTCCGCTTCAGCTACGCTTCGACACAGGCTGTGACACTGTTCTTAATCATATTGGCTCTAACGCTGATTCAGTTCCGTGTGGTCGAAAGGAGGGTCCACTACCAGTGATCTCCTCTCGCCAGAAGCGGCTGCTCCATACGGTCTTCCGCCAAGTTTTGTTGATTTTTACGTCGCTGGTGATTCTCTTTCCCTTGTATATTGCCATCAGTACAAGTCTCAAGGAACCGGCCCAGGTGTTTGCCTATCCCTATGCTTGGATTCCCAATCCCATTCGCTGGCAGAACTATCCGCTCGTCTTCAGCTTGGTCCCGCTGTGGCGGTTCTTGTTTAACAGTGTAATTCAAAGTACCATGACCACAGTGGCTACCATGGTTACGTCGGCATTCGCCGCCTATGCGTTTGTGTACGTTGATTTCATCGGCAAGAAGTTCATTTTCCTGTTGGTGCTGGCTACCATGATGGTCTCGGGTGAGGTTACGGTGATCCCAAACTATCTCTTGGTCCAGCGCTTCGGCTGGGTGGACACCTATTGGGGTTTGACGGTTCCATTCTTTGCCACGGGCTTTGGCATCTTTTTGCTGCGGCAGTTCTTTATGCAGATTCCACGGGAACTGTATGATGCTGCCATAGTCGATGGCTGCAGCCGCATCCGCTATCTCTTTGTTGTCATGATCCCTTTGAGTCGAGCAGCCTTGGGTACACTGGCTGTCTATACGTACCTATCCACTTGGAATCAATACTTTTGGCCCTTAATTGTCACCAACCGCACATTCATGCGCACCGTGCAAATTGGTATTGCCATGCTGCGCGATGAAGAAGGCGACGCTTGGCACACCATTATGGCCGGGGTCGTCGTGGTCACACTGCCAGCCATCATCCTCTTCCTAGTTTTCCAGAAACAGTTGGTGCGAGGCATCGTTGGAGGAGCGGTGAAAGGTTGATGGAGCCGAGTTTGAAGGAGGTGGTGGCCCGAACCACAATGGGGTTTGGCTGTCCTAACTTTGGAAGACTCTTATTAGACAAAACGGAGGGATATGCGTGAAGAACATTCGTTACTTGGGTACGGTGCTGCTTGTTGTGATGCTCTTGACTGCACTGTCAGGTCTGGGTCAAGCTCGCGTTCAGATTGAGTTTTGGCACGCTCTGGGCGGCCACATTGGCCGTGATGTTTTGGTCGAGTTTATCGACGATTTCAACGATTCCCAAGACGAGGTGTATGTGGAACCGATTTACCAGGGTAGTTACCTAGACGTGCTCAACCAATATCGTTTGGCCGTCCAAGCCGGCGACACACCTAACCTCGTGCACGTGTATGAAATTGGAACGCGGTTGATGATCGATCTCGACAGTACGGTGCCACTCCAAGCCTATTTCGACGCCAGTGACCTTGAGTCGGAATACATGGTGGACAACGTTCTCAGCTACTACACCATTGATGATCAGCTGTATTCCATGCCGTTTAATACGTCCAATGCCATTCTCTACTACAACAAGGATATGTTCCGGGAAGCAGGACTCGATCCGGAAAATCCGCCCACAACGTTCGAAGAGCTGCGCGAGTATGCCGCTTTGATGACCGGTGATGGTAAGTACGGGTTTGGCAACTATAACTTCGGCTGGTACTTTGAACAGCTGATGGCTGTTCAAAACGCCGAATACGTCAATAACAACAACGGCCGTACTGCACCGGCTACGGAAGCTGTCTTTAACAGTGAAGCCGGCGTCCGGATCCTCCAATGGTTCAAAGATATGGTGGATGACGGAAGCTACCTGGATACCGGCCGGGACGGCAGTGCTCTGCGGGCTGCGTTCGTTGGCGGTAACGTGGGTATGCGCATCGGCTCCACGGGTGGATTTGCCAGTACGTATGCAGACATCGGCGATCGCTTTGAGATGGGTGCAGCCTTCCTGCCAGCACCAGAAGGTGTTGAGCGCGGCGGCGTCATCATCGGCGGTGGCTCGATCTGGATGCCCAAGGATCATCCTGAAGAGAAACTCGAAGCTGCTTGGAAATTCTTGGAGCACTTGGCCTCTGTGGAGAGCACAGCCTTCTGGCATGTGAACACAGGCTACTTCCCTGTGGACCGTCGGGCCACAGATCTGCCGGAAGTGCAGACCCTGCACGATGAATTTCCTGCATTCCGCACAGCCATTGATCAGCTCGAAGCCAGCCAGCAGACCTATGCAACCCAGGGTGCGGTCATTGGTGTGTTCCCCGAAGCTCGTGAAGCCATTCAAGAAGCCTACGAACAGGTTCTGTTAGCGAACACCGATCCGCAGCTGGCGTTGGATGAAGCAGCCATGGAAGTTTCAGCAGCCATCCGCCGCTATAACATTCAGATGGGCTTCTAAGCTTCCGGAATCGGTTTGGACCATGTGATGGCTAACTCTGTTAGTACGTTAAAAAAAGGAGTGCTGCTTCGGCCATGATGGCCGGGCAGCGCTCCTTTTTGCTTTTATGGCTGCAAGCCGCAGGTTTCCAGGCCACAGTCTCTGTGGCTCAACCGGCGCTGGAATCATACTTCCTGCAGTTCCAGCCAGCGCTGCATAGTTTTTTCCACCCGCTGTTCTAAGTTCTGTTGTTGTTCATACAGTTCCATGGCTTCGGCGGCATTGGCTC
>SLOZ01000030.1 GCA_007132255.1 Limnochordia bacterium
AAAAGCTCCTCACCCGCCGCGGGTGAGGAGCTTTTGCTTCGTTGCCAAGAAATTCAATGCCCAGCTGGTAGGCTGATCTGCAGGAAACGCGGGCGCAGCTTAAAACATCCGGAGCGAGAATCCCAGAACGTCTACCATGTCTGGTTTATCCAACGTTTGGTCGTAGTTCTTGCGCAGTTCTACCATGTTCAAATGGTCAAATCCGCAGTCTTGGTAGAAACGGATTGCCTCTTTATTGCGGGGAATCACCGCTACAAAGGCTGCCCGCACACCCCGGGCTTGGAAATGCTGGTCCAGTTCCATCATGACCTGGCGGCCGAGCCCGCGCCCCCGCACTGCTGGCACCAGGTACAAGTCCTCCACCCAGGCAGCGTCATCGCCGCCAAAGCGCACGTGGACGAAACCTACCACCAACTGCGCTTGCGCCACCACCAGCACGGAGCCCAACTGCAGCCAGTGTGTCAGCGCAGCTTCTGCTTTCTCCAAGTCTGGTTGTGAATCGGCTTGGGAATGTACCAATGCTCGATGGAACGCGTAAAAATCTGCGATCATTGGCAGGATGTGTTTGTGATCCTTTGACTGCAAAGGGCGCAGTTCCATCGTTCACCCTCCCTGTCATCCCCAACCTTCGTATCCATACTTACAGGGGTTTATGCGGCATCGGCGGTGGCTGCCTTGGGTGCAGCTCGTTCCCGGAGTTTGACAATCATGATCACCATGGCGAGCAGGGCACACCCGCAGGCAAACGTGTACAACACGCTATAGGAACCGGCCGTAACCAGTACACCAAGGAAAATGCTGGCTGTAGCTAAGCCCAAATCGATCGAGTTGGCCATCAATGCCGCTGCCATGGACCGCTGTACGCCCGGGACTGCGTTGGTGACGTTCAGCATCATCATCCCAACGGTTGCGAAGAAACCAACGCCAATGGGAATGGCGCTCCAGACAACCCAAGCAGGACTGGGCGGCACAGCTAGCAGCAGAAGTCCTCCGGCAAACACCGCCGTCCCCGGGATCATGATAATTCGCTGAGGCAGACGATCGCCGAAGATCGAAAAAAGAATCTTAATCAAGATATTGGTAAACGCCAGGACCGTAAAAAACTGCCCTGGATTGGTGTAGCCCACTGATAGGCCATATGTGGTGACATAGGTAATAACCGAACCAAACCCTAAGGCCAGCAGTACGTTGGACACTAGTGGCGCACCAATCAGCCGCAAATTCAGCGGTGCTGGCGGCTCGGTGGCTACCTCGACGTCCTTGGCGTTAGGACCGACCCGCAGCCAGAAGATTAACATCGACAGGGCGCCGAAGAAACTGGCTCCACCCAGCCAAATAACTCGGCCATACGTAGCCAGCACATGGACGCCAAAGTAGGGAATGATCATCATACTGAGACCACCCATAAGACCAAACAAACCCAAGCCCACGGCCTTATGATCTTCGCCTGCTTCTCGAATCAGCAGCAGTTGGGTGGCTGTAATGAAGCTCGCAGGAACCAAACCATGAAACATCCGGATGGCGATAATGCCCCCGAAGCTGTCGACCAGCAGGTATAACCACGGCGCCGAAAACGCCACCACGGTGCCGATGGCCAAGATCAGTTTCTGGCCATAACGCTGCCCGATTTTGGCCAGCAGTGGCCGGAACAGCATTCCCGATAGCATAAAGACACCAAACAGGATTCCCATGCGATCTTCACGGATTCCCATATTCGTCACATAGATCGGGAATCCCGACAAAAACATGTCCATGTTAAAAAAGATCAGCAGCTCCACACTGAGGATGGCTGCCATTATCCCCTTGTTCATCTTAGCCAAACCAAGCGCCTCCATCTTAAGGGTATTGCTAGGAATTGCTCCAACATCGATGGAGGTACCTGCATACTGTATAGTCATTCCCCGTTAACCCTGATTTTCCTGCCGCAATTCACCTAATACTTCGCCTAACGAAATACAGTGGTTCCCGGAAGACAAACAACACATTTGAACGGTGTCTTAAAGAGGATTCTTACACCTGGTTGCCGAAGCGGTACGTTAGTCCGATGACCGATCCTGGCAAATACGCAGCTGGTATGGGGAAACGCGTTGTGATACCTATCGTTGAACGCTGCCATCTGATTCGTTTTGACTGGGGTTGTGGATTTGTTTGGTGGAGGTGGAACGATGTCCGATTCATTGAGATACCTGCTGACGGCAGCCTGTTTGGTCTTGGTCTTTGCCCTAATCCTACCGGTTGGTGCAGCGGCTGACTCCCTGGAAGCCTTCTGGGATGACGTATTGGATTACCACGGTACGGTGATGCTCTTGATTGACACCGAGTCGGGAAGAATCCTGGCTGCCAATCAGGCGGCGCAGGCGTTCTACGGATACTCAGAAGCAGCCATGCGCCGCATGCGTATTGAAGACCTCAACACCCTGTCTCCTGAACAGGTAGCTGCTGAACGCCGGCGAGCCGCCGCCAGTCAGCGCAACTATTTCGTCTTCCCGCATCGGGTAGCCAGCGGTGAGATCCGCACGGTGGAAGTCCATTCCTGGCCCACTGACGATGACGGCTCTGTTTTGTTTTCCATTATCCACGATGTGACCCAGCGCTTGAAGGCGCAGGAAACCTTGATCCAGTACAACCAGCGGTTGACGCGTGCTGAATCCTTAGCCCAGCTGGGCCACTGGGAACTGCACTTCCAAGAAGGCGTTGCGTATCTTTCTGAAGGTGCCCAGACAGTCTTGGGCGTGGATGAGGCCGTTATGTCCATCGCTGACACCTTTGACCTGTTCGTTCCGGATCACGCTGCGGAACGCCAAGACGCCTTGGATCAGCTTCGCTCAACCCAAGGCGCGTACGACCGCAGTTACGCCATGATTCGTCCTGTGGATGGCGAACAAATCTACATTCGTTCCGCAGCCGAGTACGATGCTGAGCGGGACATTGCCTTTGGGACACTGATGGATATTACGGAATACCAAGCCATGCTGGCTACAACTGAACATAACCGCAACGCCATTTTGGCTGTGGCGGCGCTCGCCGTGGCCCTGATGCTAGCCGTCATCTTTGTCTTGAGTCGGCTGCTGAAGACACGACGCGAGAGTGCCCAACGTCTGTTGGAGTCGCACAACCAGCTCAGCCAACAGGAACAGCAGTTGCAGCGTTTCATGAATAACATCCCAGGTATAGCCTATCGCTGTTTGAATAACCCCCAGTGGACCATGCTCTTTGTCAGCGGCGGGTTGGTGGATATCCTTGGCTACCATCCTGATGAGATGACCGGCGAAGATGGGCATTCCTTCGCTCAGCAGATCCACGAGGCTGATCGGCAAGCCGTATGGACCACTTGGCAGGATGCATTGGAAGGCGGCAAAGCCTTTTCCGGTGAGTACCGCGTACGCGCCAAGGACGGTGCAGTTCGTTGGGTCTTAGACCAAGGAGAAGGCGTATGGGATGCCGATGGCCGTCTGCTCTACCTTGAAGGCTTGATCATCGACATCACCAGCCGCAAACAAGCCGAAGAACAATTGGAGTTCATGAGCTTCCATGATACTGTCACGGGTCTTAAAAACCGTACATTCATGGAACAGCAACTGACGGACAGTGACGAGCCAAACCAACTGCCCTTGGGATTAATCATGGTCGATGTGAACGGACTGAAGATGGTCAATGACTCCTTGGGTCACCGTGCCGGTGATGAAATGCTGCAGCGTACAGCCAAGGTTTTGGAACGTGCCTGCCCTACCAAGGGTACGGCTTCCCGGTGGGGCGGCGACGAGTTTCTGATTCTCCTGCCAGCAACCTCCGCAGATGAACTCAATCAGATCTCCCAGGACATCATCAATGGGTGCGCCAGTGATCCTGACGATGGCGTCCCACTGAGCGCTGCGGTGGGCTTTGCCTTAAAACAACGACACCATGAAGATCTGCAGGAGGTTCTAGCCACCGCTGAAGACGCCATGTACCAGCAGAAGATGAGCCAGGCTTCCAGCAGTAAGAACACCTTAGTGGCCTCCTTGCAGCGAACCTTGGCGGAAAAGAGTCACGAAACAGAAGAACATGCTCGCCGCCTTCAGACCTGGGCTGTGGCGCTGGCCAGGGAGCTATCCCTACCGCCATCCCAGCTCAATGAGGTGGCCCTCCTGGCGCTGCTGCATGACATTGGCAAAGTGGCCATACCCGAAGCCATTCTCAATAAGCCCGGACCGCTCAGCAAGGATGAAAAAGCGGTCATGGACCAGCATCCAGAAATTGGCTACCGGATTGCGGCAGCGTCTCCGGATTTGGCTTTCGTGGCTGAAGGTATCCGTGCCCATCACGAACGCTGGGATGGTGCGGGTTACCCCCGGGGGCTGCGTCAGGATACGATTCCCCTGGCAGCGCGTATTGTGGCCATTGTTGACGCCTTTGAAGCCATGACCAGCCAGCGCCCCTATCGCGATCCGATCCCAACGGCGGAAGCCGTAGCAGAGATTGCAGCCTGTTCAGGTTCACAGTTTGACCCGGCCTTGGTTCAAACGTTTTTGCAGTGGTATGAGCAATCCAACAAAGTCCAGGAACGATAACACTGTCTCAGGCTTTGCCGAACCGCCATAACATTGACCGGCCACAAACGCACAAAAAACGAAGGGAGTGAACCCATGGGTTCACTCCCTTCGTTTTTTGTGCGTTTGTGGC
>SLOZ01000397.1 GCA_007132255.1 Limnochordia bacterium
AGACGATGCTTAGAAGGGCACGGAAACTGCCCCAAGCTCTTTCAAACCTTTTGCATTCCGCTAACGATTTCGATTCCCCAGGAACGCTTGGTCAGTGTTTCAATCACAGGCCTTTCGTTTCAATACCGTGAATAAGTATGTTCGAATTCTTCCCCGAATGCGGCAGGAATGCCATCTATCCGGGGACCGCGTTCCGAGCTTCTGGCTAGTCGATTCTGTTAGACTTTGCGGCTCGCTGCCGCGATTGTTTGTAGTTCTCCACCTCTGCCGCAGAACTCTACAATGGCACAAGAGTCGAACGTTCAAGATGGTGTGGTGACCATTTTCTCAACGTAACGAATATCCAACGCCTAGGAGCGTGTTGATTTTCCCGGTATCCCGAGCAAACTCATGCCGAACACCTCGGTGAAATCGCTGCTAAAGCGATTTCGAGTCTCTGGCTATGAGCTCGCCAGGGCACTTTATCAACACGTTTCTAGACCCACCAACATACCGACAGCATGGGCAGCTGCCCCAACCGACATGCCTGGATTGAACAGGAATATAACCGCATTGACAACAAACAGAGCAAGGGCGAATTGACGGGCCGGAGTCCCTGCTAACTTTGACTTAGGTTGGAGTACCGCAAAGGCTGCAGTTACACCGAAAGCTGCCGCCGATGCCCCAGGGATAAGCCCCCCGGACCAACCGATAAATGCCGCGAACGGTCGTAACGTGACACTTCCAGCGAATCCGCAAAGAAGATACGTTAGAACAAGGTATTTCCAGCCTACCAGTCGCTCCAAAGCTGAGCCAGCAAGATAGAAAAGACCCATGTTAACAATTAGGTGCACTGGATGTTCTTGGGAAAAGAACACCGTGACCAACGTCCATCCCTTTTCCCCAAATCCCAAGTCTGGATTAACCAGTAATTGGTCCGCCAACTGCGGAAAACGGTTCAACAGCCCAAAAACCAAAATATTAAGTGCAATGATGGCAAAGGTCATTGGACTAGCCACTAGACCGTTTCTTACCGGCTTTGTAGTTTCATGGTTCATATTCTTTGTTCGTCCTCTCCAGCAAACTTTTTATCGAACGCATTGTGGGGGTCTAGCAGCTCAGCGGGAACTCTCGGTGGTTGGTTTGACGACCTACGAGAAACCAAATAGATACCAAAGGCCATCTTAACCGCTCCATCCAGCAGACCAAAGTATAAAAACGGCACAGCGGAAAGCAGCATGCCCGCCAGCGCTATCGTCGAGCAGAGTAGACTTAAATGCGCCATGGGCTTGCCGTGAACAGGAACGAACAGCAAAAAGTGGATGCCTGTCGCCAGCAGTGTTCCCAACCAGACCATGCGCCAATCACCGCTCGGAATGAACGAACCGCCCATGATGAACATCAGCGGAAACAAGGAAATGTCGCCATACCGTGCCATCTTCTTTTGGAACGAGTTCAGCTCACCTGGCCCTGCAAAGCGGGTCTTAACATAGGGATGAAACTCTGTCACGAAAAGACTCACTCCGTATCCAACCATAAACACGAAGGGGTTCAGCTCGAATCTCCCGCCCACAAGGGTCGCTACGGCGATCACAGTACCAATTAACAACAACCAGACGCCGCTAACCCGCACCAGTGGGTATTCCATGGCTTGGGAAGCATGCCTAATCAAAGAACGGTGCATAGGTCTTCCTCCTGTTCCAACATGTATTTCAAAAGCGGAGCAACGCTACCCGACAGGGGCCTGCTGCTCATTCGTCCGCAGCTGCAGATGCGCGTGGCATCTTTGTCTTTGGGAGAACGCTTTCTATAAGCAAAAGAGTGACCCACCCAAGCAAAACAACGGCTAACCAATGCGATGCCGTGGGCAATATAGCGGTCATGAGTAAATATGGTTGGTTGTTGGCCCACAGCAGGCCCAGCAAGACCAAAACGGCAAAACTCACTCGTAACCACCAAACCAAAGGATATGTCCTCAACCTCCAGAACCATTTCCGATGCCGCCCCCGCAGATCTGCCAACAGGCTTGCGGTTCCCCACACTAACAGTCCCAATAGCAGCCCGACGACAATCCAGACAACGGTTTGGGCCGTCAAGAGCACTCCCATACCGATGGACTCATACCCCAACCAGCGCGACCAATCTGTCAGCAGGTGTGCAAACAGAGGCCAACTGCGCTGACTGTTCGTTAAGATCACCACGCCCTCGCCGGTTTCCGGCACCAAGTGAAAGTGGTTCATCCAGCCATAGCCCTGACCGCCGTGGGACACGGCTAACTGGCTATCGCCGAGGTATTCAAGGAAGTGGCCCAACCCATAGTGCGAGAAGACCATGCCATACACTCCTGGGATCGGTGCCTGAGGTTCGTACAACTGTTCGAGCGACTCCCGCTGTAGCCACCGCCAAGGACGATTTGCAGCCTGTGCGCTGCCGGCTGCCGTGAACCGGGCAATGTCCTCAACCGTGGCAAATAGGCCGCCAGAAGCTGACTCAGGGTAAACGTACGCCCCTACCGATTCGTGACGGCTGTCGTAACCTCGAGCCAACTGCTGTGCTCTCGCTGGACTCAGACCAAAACTAGCGCCCTCCATCCCTAAAGGATTCAACACCTCTGCCTGCATGAAGTCAGCAAAGTCCCGTCCGGTAACGTCCTCCACCAAGATTTCCAAAACATTGAATCCGGTATTGGAATAGGAAAAGCTTTGCCCCGGCGCTGCCTTAGATTGAACATCGGCCGTCAACGCAGTGCGCAGATCAGGAATGTTGGGATCACCGGGAACATACCGTTGATCGATGGCGCCCAACCCCAGCCCGGCAGTGTGACTTAACAGCTGACGGGTCGTAACGCTGCTTGTTGTCTGACCAGTCGCAGGCCAAGACCAAGTGCTCCAATACTGAGCAATAGGACGATCCAGTTGAACCTGCCCGGTGTCCACTAAGGTTAAGACACCCCAGCTCGTCACGGATTTTGCAATGGAACCCACTTGGAACAAGGTTTCTTCGCCCACGGCGATGCCGGCATCTTGGTCCGCCAACCCGTAGTACCCATACCAGACGGGTTCGCCAGCGACGACAAGTGCCACGGCAGCACCGGGGATTCTCAGGTCCTCCAAGAGCCTGGGAATGCGGGCTTCCCAATAGTTAACGAATTCGTGCAGCGGCAGATCGCTGTTCAGATGGGTACTGCTCGGGTGCAGCGGTGCAGCCCAGCCGACAACCCCAGCACATACGACCAATACGACTATGCTTTTCAACAAGAAGAGACCTTCACGAACACGCAGCATTGAGTTCCCTCGTTTCGGTGTCCGCCGCAGCGGACTCAAGTTCTATGCCCTGCAACCCGTATCCATGCTACTGCAATCACCCCTACGGCGGAACCATCCCTAGACGCAAAACGTCTCCGTCCAGAGACGGAGACGTTCGTTTCTTAGGCACCTTTTTTTCATCGTCGGTTTACAGGCATCATGTCCTGGCTCAAGCTTTTGACGTTTCGCCTGACGTACTCGTACGCAGGATGTGCTTCTCCAAAAGCCGTGGGATTGGATGCGATATCTTTTCGCCGCAACCGCTGCCACAGCGCTGACAACCATAGGCCGCCATAGACCAAAGCTGCATTTGTTTGCCAACGGTTTTGGACATCCGCAGTTGAGTCATCTAGTGGCCAAACGCCTCAAACTCCGATAATCCGCCGCGCAGTTGCTGCATTCGGTCGTCAATCCGATCGGGCGCCGTCCGATATAAAGCCAGAACGGCATCCTTTTCCGCAGCCGCTTTCATTCGTCGGATAGTCGTCTCCATTTGACGCACAGCTCCCTCGCGCAGCTGGATGCTTCGAAACTCCTTTAGTAGTTCCTCGCGCCGTTGTCTGTCCACAACCCCACCCTCTTCGGTTATTTTCGTGTATCGCCGCTTGTCACTAGGGCTCGTCGACTTTTTGTTGGATCTAGCGCAACGGGAAAAGCGCTTCCGAGTTAGGAAAACGCGGCAAAAACTGCAGAGGTAGAACTACCGGTCTCACGGTGATCCTGCAGCCAATGTCGTCTAAGCCAGCTACTCGCAGAGTTCCACCGGTCTGCGAGCCCGCTATTGGACATCTCTTCCGCGCACTAGAAAACCGACGGCATTTCCGGGGCTCGCTGCTTTCATCAGTCAACAGCGACGGCTTCTGCTTAGCAGTCCGGCCTGGTTCCCCAATTCCGCGTTCCCATGATCGGTTCAGCCCAAAACCATACGGCACATACAACTATTGTATTTATCGGCAGCAATCGGCAGTCCCTTTAGAGCAACGGTGACCAAATGAACACGCATTTGGTATCCGCCTCTTCTCGAATTGCGAAGCACTGAAGAGTGTCGTGGTACCTGACACCCAAAAGGGCCAGAATCCTCGCTGCTCCATAGCAGCAGAATGCCGAGTATCCATGTCCACATTTCACGCCAACCAACGTTCAACCCCTTGAATCCGCTGAGCTCTCAAAGAACGGTGCATCCAGTTTAAGCAAAGCCGTCGGATCTTGATCAGTAGATGCTGTGACCTGTCAACGGCGCTTGTACCAACGGTACACGTGGTTTGAAACAGCACTGCGCCGTCGAACTCAGTGGTTGTCCACAGCGGTCTTGGTTCAACGAATCTCCCTTGCAGACCTCTTTCATAGAGAACAATGCGTGGTTTA
>SLOZ01000358.1 GCA_007132255.1 Limnochordia bacterium
AGAGCAACGTCCACTGGCTGCTTCGCAGCTATTTTCAAATTCGTTCGCAGTTGTTTCCTGGTGATGGACCTGCTCTGCGGTATTGGGAGCGTGAAGAACCTCAGATGTATGAACTGCTGGAAGCCTTTTACCGGGCACCGGACCTGCACGAACAACTGCGTCTTATGGAAGTGCTAACAGATTTGGTGCTTGATCCCATTGGGGGACCGTGGCGTCCGGAAGAAGTTTTGGCCTTCGGTCTGCATGGTGATCTAGACCAGTTGGATGAGGAAGCTGCCGCAGCATGGGAAGCTCTCTTCGGTCACCAGCCCTAAGGATCCACTTTGGAATGGTGGTTTCCCAACCAAACATTGGCGTCGTAATCACGAAATCTCAGGTGCGGGATAGCGTGGTTGCTGCCTTGTACACGTGAGGTCTTTATTGGGTTGGAGGCCGAGCAAGCGATGTTGAGCGGAGGTGCTGGCGATTGGTACGTTCTGGAACGCAACACCCTTGGTGGCTGTCTGTGATTCTGCATCTGCTTCCCAAAGTGGCGCTGGTAGCTGGTAGTGCTCTGGTAACCCCCTTACTCTTGGAAGCTGGCTACCCCTGGCAATTCAGCGCCTTTATCGTTCTGCCGGCCCTCATTTCTGCCATCCAATTGGCATTACTCTGGTACGCGGCGCCCCTGCAAAGCGATGGACGTCGTTCCCTGCGCAGCGTCATCACATTCCAGGCCTCGCTGGATAACAGTGTCTATTGGCTGGCAGTCCCGCTCATTGCCATTTATGGGCTCGTGCTTCGCTGGCTGCTGCAGTATGATCCCTGGCTTTCCATTATCAGCGCCAATCTCACGGGAACGGCCTTGAGCCAATTAGCGGCCAGCATGATGTTGGCTGTGTTCAGCTTTGGCTTGATGTTTTTCGGTGTTCTGTTCCCGATTGTTGAGGAGCTGTACTATCGCGGATTTTTGCTGCCGCGGCTGCCTGCTGTGGGCTGGGCGGCACCGCTGGTGCACATCCTTCTTTACGGATTTCTGCCGCTTCAGGGTCCGTGGGAAACCATCATGCGCTTCGCCATGGTGATACCCCTAGTCCTTGTGGTCTGGAAGCAGCGCAGCGTCTATCTGGGAATGGTGAGTCGCGTGATTATCCACATCGGAATCCTGATGTACCTATTGACCGTTTGACGGGCGAAATGGCCGTGGGACCGGCGTAAGGGCGTATCCAGCAGCGAATGGTATGACAGAAACGTACGGTATGGGAGAGAACGTATATGCGATTGCGATATCAGAACACGGCAGTTTGTGGACTGCTGCTCATTGTGACCATGCTCTTGGTGGGAGTAGGTGCTGGAGCTTGGGAGACTGCAAACCTCCATGGCGTTGATATCCAGTACCGACGGGCCGGCAGTGGTCCGGCTTTGGTGATTCTGCCGGGAGCTGCCGGAATGGACGTTGCCCTCTATCAAGAAGTGCTGAATGCGCTGCAGGGTCAGGCTGAGGTCTTTTACGTCAATCCGCGCGGAGCCGGTGGTTCCGGAACCCCCGCCGATGGCGATTATAGTATCGAGGCTGTGGTGGCGGATTTGGAGGAACTGCGCAAATTCTGGCAGCTGTCGAACTTGGTTGTTCTCGGCCATGGTTACGGGGGGCAGGTGGCCCTACTGTATGCATTGGAGTTTCCAGATGCGGTCCGAGGTCTCATTCTCAGTGGTGGGGCTCACTATTTGGGCGAAGACTGGTTCGTTGAGCGCCAGGAAGCAACGGAACGGCACCCGGCCTTTGAAGCTTATGAAGAGCTGCCTGTATTGGAGCACAACTCCAATGACGCTGTTCTGATGCTGGATTTCTACGATTGGGAAGCTCATCAGGATCGTTTCGCGTGGTTAGAACCACATCTGCAGGTGCGGCTGGAAGCCAATGGCCATTTCATGGAACAGGATATGATCGACTTCGATCTGCGCTCTAGGGTGGCCGCCATTGAACAGCCCGTACTCCTGCTTTGGGGTCGTTTTGATGTGGTTGATCCCGTGGAGCGGGCCGAGCAGTTGGATTCTCTGCTGCCCCACAGTGAGCTCGTTGTCTTTGAGGAAGCCGCTCATCTAGCTTTCCTAGAGCAGAGCACTGCGTTTGTCGAAGCAGTGGAGCAGTTTCTAGATAAACTTTGAGCGAGACCTGGACATGGTCAAGAAGCAGCTCGCTTCAGAATGGTTTCGAGTGGGCAGCCAGATGTCTCTGCGGTCACGAAGATAGCAGACGTCAAGCATTTGTAGATCTTCTAGCCTCAGGTTCTTTGACTCGTGAGGCACCTTTTGATCCCACTGGACAAAGAAAGACAAAGGCGGCGCATCCTCCTGCACAGAGCAGAGGGATGCGCCGCCTTTTCGTTTGCTGTCTCGGTAGAGTCGATGCGATGCTCGTCAGCGATACTCCATCTGCAGTGGAGCCAAATGGACATCTTGGTAAAAGCTCTCAAGAATGCTGCGATACTCCCAACCATCTTCAGCCATGGCTCGGGCAGCCCATTGGCTCATGCCCACCCCATGACCGTTGCCACCTCCGTAAAAGGTGACTTCGCTGATCTGCCCGGTACTGTCGTGCGTTTGTCGAAAGGCCATAAAAGCACTGGGCAAAATGGCGTAATTAACCAGGTCGGTACCACTGCCCAAACGGTGCAAGGTGACGTCATTGCCGGTGAATGCCGCTGCCGGGCGGATCAAGAACCGAATGTTGAATTCCTTGAAAACCCGGATTACACCGTCTTCACCGTAGACGTCTAAAGCCATGACATTCCCACCATCACCCCGCTCGACCACTTCCAGGTGACGAATGGTCCCAATCCCCTCTTCGGGAATGGGCAGGGACGTAAAGGTTCCTTCAGCGGTACGTGTCAAAACGAAGTCCGGCTGCGCCAGCCAGCGTGCCGATAAATTGCTGTTAATGGTATTTGTTAGCTGTTGACCTGTGAGCGTCGTGGACCAGCGGAACCACGGCGAAACATCATCGTATCCCGAAAGCGACTGATCGCTGAAAAAGTCCAGGGCTGTGTCTTCGGTCCATTCCGACGGCAGTTCCCACTGCGGCAGGACGCTGCGGGCCTGCAGATAGGAGTAATCGTTGCCGGGGAAGCTGGCATCTTGCGTACTCCAAACCTGCGAAGCGCGGGCTGTGACACCAGCCGATGAAGAGTGGTACATGCTGTGAATCACCGTGCCTTCAACCGTACTGCGCAGAATATACGGTGAGGTTTCGTCGATGGCGCTGTTGGCTTTGGCAGCCTCGCGTTGATTGTTATACACCTGCGACGTCGTACTGTCATCTACATGAAAGCCGCGGTGCGCGTAACGAGAATTCAGCGCTTCCCGGACGGCATAGGTCCTGGCGGCCACAGCTTGCGCTTTCAGTGCTTCCAAGTGCCAACTGGCGGGCATTTCACTGGGTAGAACTTGGTAGAGATATTCATCCATAGGAACTTCATTCACGACTTGGAGAGTTTCCGAACCCACCGGGGTAATCTCGAATACGCCGCGATATTCCGGATGAAACGGGCTGGAACCGCCTCGCTGGAAACTTTCGATGCGGATCATTCCCCCGGCAGCAGCATGGAGGAAAATCCGTTC
This sequence comes from Limnochordia bacterium, assembly GCA_007132255.1. Taxonomy (GTDB): domain Bacteria; phylum Bacillota; class Limnochordia; order Darwinibacteriales; family B1SED10-159; genus SLOZ01. The sequence continues at coordinate 3,601 of SLOZ01000358.1, forward strand.
GTCGGTCTCGACCAGTGTTGTTCCGTTGCTATTCACCGAAACAATCCCGTCTTGGACCGAAAAATCCAAGGTCCGACCAGGTGATACTCGGCTCAATACATGACCACGAGCATTCTGGACCACGAGGCCCGTTCCCGAAGAAACAACCAATTCCGCATGATCCAAGTTGGCAAAATCACCATCCATGATGCCGACGCGCATGGATTCCACATACTGCGGCAGGAGAATATCGATCTGAACCACTTGATCCTGCAGTGTAGAGACCACGACATCGTGGGCACCTACCAGGATTTGATGGTAAGGAATTTCACGAACCCCGTGCTGCACGCCATGAAAATGCTGATAAACAAGAACATGTTCCTGCACCGCAAAAGCCTGCCCCAAAAAGAGCTCCAGCGAACGGCTGCCGCGAACCAGCAGACGTTGGGGCTCATAGCGGGTTAGGTGATCACCAACGAGGAGCTCGGTCCGCCTTCCCGCATTCTGGGGCCGACCGGTTGCTGCGGCCCCTTCCACAACGAGACGCAGCGCATCATGGGGCGCGTAAAACGATGCTTGCACCTCGGCCCGTCCATCCTCTAAAGCCACACGCTGACCGCTGATGGATACAAGGTCGTCTTCATGCCACAACAGAAGTTCTCCAAATCCAGAATCCTGGTGGGGATCGACGCTGGCCATGACCATGGTCACGGCAAAGGGTTGTCCAGGTTGGACATAACTGATGCGGTCTCCATCCATGTTGAAGAACCGCAGTGACTCAATGACAAATTCTGGAGCTTCAGCAGGCGCTAGGTCTTGGTCCTGCGCAAACCCAGCCTGTGGTACGAAGAGTGCCAGCAGCAGCATATAGCAAAGCAATCTGTAGCGCACGGGTGATCCTCCTTTTATAGCCAACTCCCATCGCCTGATCGTTGGTTCGTGGGTTCATGGCAGGCGAGATGTACACCAGTGCCCGCCTGTTCCAGTCTTGTTTCCCTTGAATCTGGGAGTCCACTTCAAATGTGTCTTTGGCCCGCAAGACAGGAGCCGGGA
>SLOZ01000341.1 GCA_007132255.1 Limnochordia bacterium
CACGTTTGGCATTGCCGCCGCAGGTTGGACACGTAGTATTCACCCAATCGGTGATCGCGGCCAACGGAGATTCACCTGTGCCGGTCGGCTGATACCGTTCCACATCAGGCAGCCGGATGGGCAGTTCTTCTTCGGCTACCGGAACTTTGCCGCAATCGGGGCAGTGCACGATGGGAATGGGTTCACCCCAATAACGCTGCCGGGAAAATACCCAATCACGCATCTTGTATTGAACCCGGGCTTCACCCATCGCTTTGCTCGCCAAGAGCGAAATCACCTGAACCTTCCCCTCTTCACTGGGGACGCCATCAAACTCGCCAGAGTTAACCATGATTCCATCCATTACGAAGGGTAACTCGGGGATTTGCCCATCAAGAGCAGCAATCACAGGACGGATCGGCAGATCAAAGGTCTGAGCGAACTGGTAATCTCGCTCGTCATGGGCTGGTACAGCCATGATGGCTCCACTGCCGTAATCGATCAAAACATAGTCACTGATCCAAATGGGAATGCGTTCGTTGTTCACCGGGTTTATGGCATAGGCACCCGTGAATACACCGGTTTTATCCTTAGCTGCCATGCGTTCTATCGATGACTTGCTGGCCGCGTCTTCAACATAAGCAGCCACAGCGTCCGCTTGTTCGCTTGTGGTAATCTCAGGGACTAGGTTGTGTTCCGGTGCCAGTACCATATACGTTGCCCCAAACAGCGTATCCGGACGCGTCGTGAAAACTTCCATGGTATCCGTGCGGCCTTCGACAACAAAGTGGATGACCGCCCCTTCGCTGCGGCCAATCCAAGACTCCTGCATCCGCAGTACTTTTTCTGGCCAGTCCAGCGTCTTCAGACTATCCAACAGCCGATCGGCATAGGCAGTGATCTTGAGCATCCACTGCTTGAGGTTCTTCTTCTCCACCTCAGAACCGCAGCGTTCACATTGTCCGCCCACAACTTCTTCATTGGCCAAACCGGTCAGACAGGACGGGCAGAAGTTGATCGGCATTTCCTTCTGGTATGCCAAGCCGCGCTTGAACATCTGCAGAAAGATCCACTGTGTCCAACGGAAGTACTCCGGATCGGTGGTATTGACTTCGCGAGACCAATCATACATAGCACCGATCTCGTGAAGCTGGCGTTTGAAATTGCTGATATTCTGCTCTGTTGAGGATGAAGGATGCGTACCCTTCTTAATGGCGTCATTTTCTGCTGGCAGACCGAAAGCGTCCCAACCCATAGGATGCAGAACTTGATAGCCCTGCAGAGTTTTAAAACGACTCCATACATCACTCAAAACATAGCCGCGCCAGTGACCCACATGAAGCCCCGAGCCCGATGGATACGGAAACATGTCTAAACAATAGAACTTCGGCTTTTCGGTCTCCATACGAACTTCATGGGCTCTTGATTCATCCCAACGCCTGCGCCAGCGTTTCTCCACTTCTTTGTGATTGTACATTGCCATAAGCGATCCCCCTCCCAAAAATAAAAGGACCCCTTCGACTCATTTCGAGGCGAAGAGATCCGCGGTACCACTCGATTTGGTGTAGTTATACACCCACTCCATCCCGGTAACGGCGGGAACCGCCCAAACTTAATGACAGACGCGTTCAGTCGGGACTCCGAGGTGAGTTCGTCCATTCTGCAGCACCGCTTCACAGCAACCAGCGGCTCTCTGAAGCTGCAGGAAAGGAGTACTATCCCTCATCAGCGCTTTTGTATAGGTCTAAACGTATTATACGGCAATCCGCACCGGTTGACAAGGCTTTACTTTTGGTTTCGCTGAACGGGTCCACGGATTCAACCAAGATCCATTAACGTAAGCGGATTTTGGCAAACCGTCGTTTCCCCACTTGCACAATGGCTCCATCCACCGCTTGCCAGTCAAAACCCGGATCTGTGATCGTTTCACCATCGATGCGAACGCCACCCTGAGTCACCAGCCGTCGGGCCTCGCCACCAGATGTGGCGAAGCCAATTTCGCGAAGCAGCTTGGCAATCCAGACCCGACCATTTTCGAGCTGTTCGGGTTTTAGAAACACTTCATCGATGTCTTCAGGTAATTCCTTCTGGCTGAACACCCGGGCAAAGTGAGCCTCGCCAAGAGCAGCTCCTGGGGCACCATGGAAGCGGTGGGTCACGAGCTTCGCTAACCGTTTCTTCACATCCATGGGATGCACCTGACCAGCGATCATCTCTTTGTCCAGGGTATCCAATTCAGCCATGGGTACATCCGTCAAGAGTTCAAAGTACATTCGCATCAACGTGTCGGGAATGGACATGGTCTTACCAAACATCTCCTCCGGCGACTCGTTAATTCCGATATAGTTGTTCAGCGACTTACCCATCTTTTCGCCGCCGTCGGTCCCGAGCAGAATCGGGTTACAGACCCCTACTTGCGGTTCTTGACCCCTGTCCTTTTGAATGTCCCGCCCAACAAGGATATTGAACTTTTGATCCGTTCCACCAAGCTCCACGTCTGCTCGGATCATAGCCGAATCATAGCCCTGCATCAGCGGATAAACCATTTCATGGAGGGAAATCGGCAGCTGCGCCTGGTAACGCTTAGCAAAATCTTCTCGTTCTAACATACGCGCCACGGTCATTTTGGACAACAAAGCTAGAACATCCACAAAGCCCATGTCGGCGAACCAGTCGCCATTGTAGACCACCTCGGTCTTACCAGGGTCAAGAATGGTAAACACCTGCTCCTGGTATGTACGACAGTTTTCCATAACCTGTTCGTGGGTTAACTGTGGGCGTGTTTTGTTGCGTCCGCTGGGATCGCCCACCATGGCCGTATAGTCGCCAATGATGAGAATACAGTGGTGTCCAAGGTCTTGGAACTGCTTCATCTTTAACACAGGAATAATGTGGCCAAAATGAAGATCGGCACCCGTTGGGTCCACGCCGAGCTTAACACGGAGCGGCTTGTTCTCCTTCAACGACGTCTGCAGTTTAGAACGTAACTCGGCTTCTGGGAAGATATCCTCGGCACCGCGAGTTATGACTTCCCACTGGGTTTGCAGATTGGCTTCCATCATGCGTTCAACACCTTTCTCCATAATAAAAACGGCTTGGTCTCCGCAAGGGACGACAAAGCCGCGTTACCACCCAAATTCAGCAAACAGTTGTTTGCTGCACTCGCATCCCGTTAACGGAGGATTCACCGAACGTGGCCTACACCAAAGCGAGTTTCAGCCACATAGGTCACGAAGGTACCTTCACCCTCAGCCTGTACCAACTCACACCGTCCGTTGGCTCTCTGAAAACCCGGCTGACAGCTACTTCATCCGCTCATACCCTTTAGGATAGTTCTATGCTGAAGTTATTATAGCATACCGTTGGACGGCCGGCAAGAAAACGTAATGGTGAAATGCGACAAAAAAAACCAGGCGGAGCGAAGTCTATGATAATGAGCAAGGTTTCGCTGCCCTGGTCAGTCGAATCTATGGTATAATGAACGTTGTACTGCAAGTCTTGGAGGTGTTCAATCCATGGCGCGATCAAAGCCTCGCCGCATATTTCTATTCACGACCGTAATCATACTATCCATTGTCTTCGGCGGTTCATTTGGGGTTCTGACTGCTTATTTCCGGACCACACCAGACCTCACCGATGTGCAGTTTCGGCAGAGCTTCACCACTCATATTTTTGATGTCAATGGACGTTTGATCACGGACTTATTTCGCGAACACCGCGTTCCCGTGTCTATTTATGATGTGCCGAAGCATGTCAAAGAGGCCGTCATCGCCATCGAAGACGATCGCTTTTACGAGCATCATGGTGTCAATTTCTATGCGTTTGGTCGCGCTATCATTGTTAACTTACGTGAACAGCGGTTCGCCCAAGGTGGGGGCACGATAACCATGCAGTTAGCTCGCAATGTTTTCCTCACGCAGGACAAGACCGTTGTCCGTAAACTTGAGGAGTTTCTTTGGGCTTGGCAGATTGAGCGGCAGTACTCAAAGGAAGAAATCCTTGAGGCTTACTTAAATGAAGTCCATGTTGGACATGGTGCCAACGGGGTCGAAGCGGCCTCACAGCTGTACTTTGGCAAGTCGGTCAACCAGCTGACCCTAAGTGAAGCAGCCATGATTGCCGGGGTTATCCGTTGGCCTGTGCGCTACTCTCCCTTCAACAATCCCGATATCGCCGTCGAGCGTCGTGACTTCGTTCTCAGTCGAATGCAGGAGTTAGGCTATATTTCGGCGCAGGAAGCCCAGAGCGCTCGGGCAGAAGAGTTGAACCCGACGGCTAGAACGGGCCGTGTGGTTAATGCACCTTACTTCGTTGATTACATCATCCAAGAACTGACACCATTATTCGGTGAAGACCGTATTTTCGGGGGTGGGCTCCGGATCCATACATCCTTGGATCTGGATATGCAGGCAGCAGCCGAGACCCATCTTTTGGAAGGGCTTCCACGGGGCGGAACGGATCCAAATGGACTCCTTCAGCCGCAAGGAGCCCTAATCACCATCGATCCCAGCACCGGTGAGATTCGTTCCATGGTTGGCGGCCGCGGCGACGACAAGTTTAACCGCGCCGCACAAGCCTTACGTTCGCCAGGCTCGGCGATTAAAATCTTCCCTTATACAGCAGCCATTGACAAAGGTATTACGCCTGCCGATGTTTACGTTGATGAAGCGACAGAATTTGTTCTGACCGGAGGACAGCGCTGGAGTCCGCAAAACTATTCTGGGACGTTCCTAGGAATCATGACCATTCGGGAGGCTGTGGAACGTTCCAACAATATTATCGCTGCTAAGATCGTACAGGAGTTAGGTTATCAAACTGTGATGGACTATGGGAAGGCCATGGGGATTACCAGTTTTGTAGAACAGGGGCGAAGTAACGATATGGGTCTTTCACCGTTGGCATTGGGCGGCCTGACCCGTGGTATTTCGCCGCTGGAACTGGCCTCGGCCTATGGTATCTTGGCTAACCAAGGGATTCGTGTCGCACCCGCTGCCGTTCTGCGTGTAGAAGACGCCTTCGGTAATCTCCTCTACCGCCACCAGACACACCAATCTGTGGTACTCAATGAAACAACAGCGTATTTGATGACCGATATGCTGCGCGGGGTTATGGAACGCGGCACGGGAACCAATGCCCGAATTGGACGGCCGGCGGCCGGTAAGACGGGGACCCATCAAAATTACCAAGATGCATGGTTTGTCGGTTATACACCAGATCTCGTTACAGCCATTTGGTTCGGTGCTGACATTCAAGAACGTATGGTCTATGGGGGTGTCCGTTATGGCTCATGGAATGCAGCCACCATCTGGGGCAACTACATGCGAGACGTGGTTCGAGACATGCCTGTCACAGACTTTGCAAAACCCGATGGGTTACTGGAAAATGTAGCCATTGATATTAAAACTGGACTTTTGGTTCGGGACAACTGTACTCTGCCGCAGGATGAAATCCGTCTGGAAACCTTCATCCGGGGAACGGAACCAACGAGCTTTTCGCCTCGCTGCAGCACTCGTTGAACCATGACAAAAAGCTCTTCCTCCGCAGTAACCTGGGGGAAGAGCTTTTTGCTTTGTCATTGATTCTTTGCCAATTCTACACTGGTAATGCCACTGCCACCCTCGTTAGGATGGCCCAGACGATAGGATTTCACCAACGGGTGAGCCTGCAGTTGCTGCGATACAGCATCACGCAGTGCTCCCGTGCCCTTGCCATGGATTAAGCTGACTCTATTCAGTGAAGCGAGGAACGCGTCGTCCAAGTATTTGTCCACCAATGGCAGTGCCTCATCCACTGTCATACCACGCAGATCCAATTCGGCTCGAATGGTTTCACTTTTCGACTTGCCAACACCGGAGGCCGGGCGGCGCTGTTCTTCAGCCGGTTTGGATTGTGCACCTTGCACCCGTTCGAGATCGCCGGCCTTGACTGTTATTTTCATGATTCCCGCTTGAACAAGAACATCTCCTGCACTGTTGGGTCCCTCTAGGACATGGGCATTTTGCCGTAAACTAATAATCCGCACCGATTCACCAGGTTTTAACTGCCTTGGGCCGGCTTTGGCCGCTTTGGACTCTTCACTACGCCGGAAACGCTCCTGCAGACGAGCCATTTCCGACCGAGTGTCCAAGGCCACCTGTTCCAACTCGTCCCGGTGCTGCCGTCGGAGCTGACCGATCAACTGGTCCATTTCCCTCCGTGTTTCACTGAGCATAGCAGCTGCTTCTTCTTGAGCCTGGTTGAGAATCGCCGTTCGTTCCTGCTCGATCTCTTTCATCTTCTGGTCGTAGCGCTGTTTCAGGTCGTCATACCGTCGACGCAGGACAGCCGCTTCATCACGATCCTTGACAGCCGAGGACCGACTGGACTCGATTTCCGAGATGAGATCATCCACCAAAACCTGGTCATCGGTTAGCAGCGATTTTGCGATATCGATTACGTCTTCCCGCAATCCAAGCCTCGAGGCAATGGCGAAGGCATTGCTGCGACCAGGAACACCGATGGCCAAACGATAGGTTGGACTCAAAGTTTGGATATCAAATTCCACGCTGGCGTTTTCCACATCGTCGTTGGCGTAAGCGAAGCTTTTCAGCTGTGAATAATGAGTGGTGGCGATACAGCTGGCTTCTTTACTTTTGAGATACTCTAGGAGAGCCTGCGCCAGGGCAGCACCTTCTGTGGGATCTGTTCCGGCGCCTAGCTCATCGAGGAGCACTAAACTTTCTTGATCAGCTCTCTCCAAGATATCCACGATATTCGTCATATGGGAGGAAAAGGTACTCAAGCTCTGTTCAATACTCTGTTCGTCTCCAATATCCGCATACACACCGGAAAACATGGCTAGCTCGGTTCCATCAGCTGCTGGAACTTGCAGACCTGCCTGGGCCATAATGGTGAAAAGTCCCACTGTTTTCAAGGTCACAGTTTTGCCGCCGGTATTAGGTCCCGTAATGACCAGAATTCGAAAATCCTCGCCGAGCCAAATGTCGATGGGAACAACGTCATCGCCCAACAGCGGATGACGCCCCTGTTTGATATGAAACCGGCCGCTGTCATTAAGTTTGGGCCGCACAGCTTTCATCGAGCGACTGAGTTTAGCTCTGGCAAATATGGCATCCAAGTCAGCCAAAACTTTGAGCGAAGTTAGAAGGGCTTCGTTTTCGTTTTGGATCCAGCCGCTGAGCCGCTGGAGAATCCGCATAATCTCACGCTGCTCTTCCTGTTCGGCCAATCGCAGTTGATTATTAAGTTCTACGACGGCGGCCGGTTCCATAAACAACGTGGCACCACTGGCCGATTGATCATGAACGATTCCCGAAAAATGGTTCTTATATTCCGCTTTGACCGGAACAACGTATCGATTACTGCGGATGGTAACAATGGGATCTTGGAGTTGTTTCTGAATGGAAGCATTGTGAATCAAGGAGTCCAGTTTGTCCCGGACTTTCTGTGCCAGACTCCGCATCTTACTGCGAATCTGTGCCAGCTGTGGCGAAGCTTGATCCCGCACACCACCGTCTTCATCGATACAACGAGTGATCTCCCGGTATAGTTCCGGGAGTACTGCCAGTTCCACAGCGAAGCGCTGGAGCGAAGCAGCGCCTTCTACCAGATAGTCCGTTACGTTTTGCGAACAATAGATCACGCCGGCGCATTCCAGAAGTTGGCTGCCATCGAGCATCCCGCCAACACCAGTCCGCTTCAGAAGCGCACCGATGTCTTTGGCGCCGCCAAACGGCGGCGCTCCCTCACGCCATAGCAAAGCCAAAGCATCACTGGTCAGCTGCTGGGTCTCTTCCACAGCAGCAAAATCTAGGCGCGGGTGCAACTCTTCAACGCGCTCTGCCCCCAACGAAAAACTGGTTTCTTGACGCAACTTTTCCTTAATCTTTGGCCATTCTAGTAACCGCAGGCTTCGTTCATTCATAATAGTCCCTCCTAACTTGGACCGGCTCATGCTTCAAGCGTCCACACCACGCGTTATGTGTCCCCGCGTGTGCACTTCACCGTCCCAAGGTGCCGATGGCGCGCGACCGGCTAAGCGTTGTTTATACAGTGGTATCCAGTCCTTGATAGCTTTGACATCCCAAAGCCGTGCGTCCAAACGCACAACCGACAGGGAAGCTACCAGATCATCCAACATAGCATGTAAATTCAGTTCTCTGGCATTGAAGATGTGCATGCGGCACTGGCGGTCCATCACCGTCGGAAACCGCATTCCTTTGCGGTCCTGCCAATAAAAGGGTGTTCTCCCGCACGCTTGTTCACACGTACCGCGTTCGTCTGGGGAATCCAACGGACAGTACTCTGTGATCATAAGGGGTGTCCGACCATGCACAACCAATCCCAGCTGCACTTGGGTGTCGTCGGCAATCCTGCGGATTTGTGTCAAATTCAGTTCGTGGGAAAGATAAACCACATCAGCCCCTAAACGCTGCAGTTCTGCAGCGGTCCAAGGGTTAAACGCATTCAGCGACCAATCAGCTGTGACCTGCCAATCATCGAGACGCCGTCGTCGGTGTGCCTCAACAACCGCTCCTACAGTGCCTGCGGTCACCCCGGCGAGACCGTCAACGTCCATCATGGACAGCACCAGCGGCCACTGCGAATTTCGAAGAATCCTGTCAAAGCCTGCTGACAGTGCTGTCCCGTGCTTTCGAGCCAGCGCCACCGCTTGCTGCAGATCGGCAACACCATAAGGCTTGGACGCCTCCCATATAGGACCATAATACGTGATGGCATCAGCTCCCGAATCCAGAGCAGCCGCCAGCTGCTGCCGGTTACAGACGGCTACATGCAGTTTTGTTGGGAATGCATCATCACAACTTGTTGTGACCGATCGCTGCAAAACGGCGGCGCGCTGGGTCGGACGCGGCTTGGCACGTTCTAACCGCGCTTGATACCACATTTCCATTAACCGCTGGCGAGTATGGTTGATTTCGCTCCATGGCAGCATCAGTCCCGGCTGCCACTGGAGTTCTACGCCAGCCACGGCCACAGGCCAATCACCAAGGCGCAGCAGCTGTTCGGTAAGCTTTTCCTGCGTCAGCGAGTGGTTGCGGGCAGGCTCTGCCGCCTTTTCGGAACGATACGCCACAGTTACGCCGTCCTCATCGACCAAGGTCACTTCTAGCGGTTCCTGAGGACGAAGCGACCCATAGAGATGAATCGCGATCCGACGCTGGTGGTGACCGGAAGCATAACTGGGGGAAACGTCGGCATGCAAACGGGCATCCTTTGTCTGGCGAACGTCACCGTTTACTTTGGCCTGACCCGCAGTCTTGACCCAAACACTGTTTCCAGCCCTTGTCGGCTCAGCCCAAGAAATTCCCAACTCCCCCCCGTCCAGCAGCGGTATTTCGATGCCATCACCGGGAACAAGGTCGTCAGACAGCTGCAGCAGTGCTCTCCCAGGGCTGTTCTTGCGAACCTTACCGACCGCTCGGCCTCGGTGTTTCGGACTCACGGTGCTCATCATCTGCAGATCTGCCTTGGCAAACGTAGGAGCCTCTGTGAAGCCACGCTGGAACACTTGCTGCAGTTCCTGGGCCCGTGTAACATCGCCATCCAACGCTGCACGGTAAGCACGGACCACTGTTGCCACATACTCGGGCCGCTTCATTCGGCCTTCGATCTTCAAGGAGTCTACGCCGGCCCCCTGAAGTTCTGGAATGCGCTGTATCAGACACCGATCCTTCGGTGACAGACCGTAAGCACCAGAGGGCACCGCCGTCGCGATGGCTTGACCAGTCGGTGTCACCATGTGCCAAGGCAAACGACAGGGCTGAGCACACTGGCCGCGGTTTCCGCTGCGGCCTCCAATCATGCTGCTCATGAGACACTGACCGGAGTAACTGATACAGAGGGCACCGTGGACGAACACTTCCACCTCGATGCCCGTTGTTTGGCGAATTTGCTTGATTTCGTCCAAGGATAGTTCTCGAGCCAACACGACCCTTTCAATCCCCAACTGCTTCGCCGCGTTAACATCATATATGCTGTGCAGCGACATCTGGGTGCTGGCATGGATTTCCAAATCCGGAACGCTATCGCGAACGGCGGCGGCTAATCCAAGATCCTGTACGATAATGGCATCAACACCGAAGGTATGCAAATCGGCAACGTAGTCCATACAGGCGGCCAGTTCACCGGGAAGCAGCAGCGTATTCACCGTAACAAACACCTTGACGCCATGGAGATGGCAGTAGTTCACAGCCTGCTGCACTTGCGGTACGGTGAAGTTTCCAGCATGTGCTCGCGCCGAGTAACGGGTACCCCCAAGATAGACGGCATCAGCCCCATTCTCGACCGCAGCGCGAAGAGCTTCCGGCGAACCAGCGGGTGCTAACAATTCCACGACATCCCCTCCTCGAGCATACAGCTGCAGTGATTACTTCCCGATATAGGCAAGTAGATCCTCGAGCGGCCAAGTATTGGCCACGTGTTTCGGTTCCAACCACGCACGCCTGGCATAGGCGACTCCGGACTCTACATACCTCAGCTGCTCAGTACGATGTGCATCGGTGTTGATCGCCACTGGCACTCCCTGTTCACGACACATGGCTGCATAGGTCTCGTTGAGGTCAAATCGCTCTGGTGTGGCATTGATCTCCAAGATCTTCTTCTGCCGTTTGGCTGCGGCGATCACGGCATCCATGTCCACCGGATACGGTTCTCGCTGGCCGAGCATTCGTCCAGTGGGATGACCGATAATGTGCACGTAGGGGTGTTCAATAGCTCGGATTAAACGCTGGGTAAGCTGGTGTTCTTCCTGTTGGAAGCCAGAATGAATACTGGCCACGACAATATCCAGTTGGGCCAGCAAATCGTCCTCGTAGTCCAAGGAACCATCCGCCAAAATGTCGCATTCCACACCAGACAGAATGGGGAAATTCATTTCCTTGGATACCTGTCGAATCTCGTCCCGCTGCCGCAAAAGTCTCTCGACGCTCATTCCATTCGCGATCTTCAAAGAACGCGAATGATCACAGATAGCAATATACTTGTGGCCCATGGCACGAGCCGCTTCCGCCATTTCAGCAACGGTGTTCGCGCCATCGCTGTACACTGTGTGCATATGGAGATCACCCTGGATATGCTCTACAGTCAAACGCTGCGGGAGCGTACCCTGCTGTGCGGCTTCGATTTCCCCGCGATCTTCGCGGAGTTCTGGTTCAATGTAGGCAAGGCCCAAACATCGAAACAGATCTGATTCGCTCCCGATTGGCGTTTCCTGTCCAGTCTGGGTATTGGTAAGGCTGTATTCATTTAATGTATAGCCTTGTTCTTTGGCAATTTGGCGCATCCGGATATTGTGGGCCTTGGAACCTGTGAAATAGTGTAAACCACAGGCGAACTGCTCAGCGGTTAGGACTCGAAGATCGCCGTTAAGTCCTGCTTTAAACACTACACTGGCCTTTGTCGATCCCTGTCCGGTTATCTCCTGGACGTACGGCAGTGCAACAAAGACCTCAATGACCTGCTCGGGTTGATCGCTGACAACGAGAACGTCTAGGTCCTTGACGGTAGCGCTCTGCCGCCGCAGACTCCCAGCAATGGTGCAGGTCTCTACACACGAGAGTGACTCCAAAAGGCTCTTAACTTCGTTGGCTAGCGGCCTGGCAATAGCGGTACTCGTTCGGCCGCTGCGCTGTCGCATCCGTTCGATACTCCGCAGCAGACTCATCTCGGTTTTGCCACCAAGTCCTTTGAGCTCTCGAACCTTACGGGCCCGCGCTGCATCCTCCAAATCCGCAACGGTAGTCACACCCAGCTTATCATAGAATGTGCGAGCCATTTTAGGGCCAACTCCGGGTATATGCAGAAACTCCGCCACTCCCTCAGGAATCTCCTGCCGCAGCTCGTCCAAAGCGTTTAGGGATCCACTTTGAGCATAGTCCTTAATCTGGCCGAGCAAACCTTTGCCGATACCGGACGTCTGAGCCAACTCGCCATCGTCCAACATCTCTTGAAAGGATCTCGGCAGACCGGCTACAATCCGCGCCCCGTTTTGGAACGCTCGAACTTTAAAAGGGTTCTCCCCTTTGATCTCCATCAAGGCCGCTGCTTCTTCTAAAAGCCAAGACAACCGCAAATTGTCCATTATGAAACATCTCCCTTAAAAGGCCCCGCTTCAGAGAGCGGGGCCCGTGGTATGATCCAGTGGTGTGCCGGGTCCTGGGAACAACCACGATGGCTGTTCCCAGGTCTCCGGCCACAACTCTTCACCATACCGATAGACTAATGGTCGCAATAACAAAAGCTGCTGTGTAACATGGGACTCCTGCAGCAGCAGATTAACATTGGGAATTCCCAGTGACCAGATGACGCTGAGAACGAGCATCGAAATGAGGAGCACTTTGGTGGCGCTGAAGGCTGCTCCAGCAACACGGTCGAAAACGGCGAATGGTGTCAATCGGATGACGCGTACCCACACATGAGTGACAAATGTCGCCAACAGACCCACCGCCACCGCAATCAGCGTAAAGGCCAAAATCTGCGCTTGCCACTCCAAAAGCGGATAGGCCGAAGCCAAATGCTCAGCCACACCTTGGTACCAATAAAAAGCCGCCATCACAGCCAAAATAAGCCCGACCAGTCCAAAGATTTCTCGAAAGAAACCCCGAATGAAACCTCGAACCAAGGCAAAGGACACGAGGATTACCAAGACGAGGTCGATCCAGTGATCCAAAAACATCACCCCCGGCTAGCGCGCCTCTTCCATTAATTGCACTAATTCCTGATATTCCTTCTTGAGCCGTTCCAGCTCATCAGCAAGATTTAGACAAACCAGTATAGCAGCACGCGTTTTCGTCAAATTCGGGGTCTTCCGCTGGATGGCCTGCATCTGCCGATCCACGTGTTGAGCCAAGTGCTCCATGTATTCACGACTGGCTTCGCCGCGAATGCGGTGTTCTACCCCGCCGATCCGAACGGTAACCGTCTTGTACTCTCTCGATGCCACAGCGGTTCCTCCCTGCCTTAGAGTTGACTCTGTTACTTTCTCCTTAACTGACTTCGAATCCTGCTCAGCGAATTTGGGCATTATAGTCTTTCTGAGCACGCTGCAGCATAGCGTCCATAGCCAGCTGCACCTCTTCATCTGTGAGATTACGATCAGCCTGGAAGCGAAATCCAAAAGCAACGCTCTTATGGCCCGCAGCCACCTGCTGTCCCTGGTACACGTCGAAAATCCAAGCGTCGACGAGACAGTCACCGCCCGCGGCAACCAACGAAGCCAACAACTCGCCCACAGCGGCATCCTCTTGAACAAGCAGTGCCAAGTCACGCTCAACCGCTGGAAATCTCGGCAGTGGTCGAATCTGTGGGGTCTTTCCATACTGCGGCAAAATCATCTGCAAATCCAGTTCCGCCACAACGGTATCTTTGGGAACTCGCATAGTCTGGGCTACCGTCGGATGAATTTGCCCGAGAACAACGACCTGTTGGCCCTGCCAAACGACCTCGGCGCTGCGGCCAGGATGGACCCAAGGCGCATTGGAGCGCTGCCAGGTCAAGGCAGGCAGATCAAAATTCGCTAACACAGCTTCGATGACGCCTTTCATGTCATAGAAGTCGACTGTATTGGACGTAACGCCCCAATGAGCGCTGGCGGTTCGTCCCATCATGGCAAAGGTTATACGCAGTTCTTCCCGGGGAGCCTTCGTGAGTTCCCGTTCGCTCGTCAGATACACAGAACCCATTTCGAACAATCCCACATCGTTCTGGTGCCGACTGAAATTGCGGGCCAACGCATCAACAAGACCAGGCAAAAGCGAAGGCCGCATCACGGCTTGTTCCTCAGAAATCGGGTTCTGGAGTGGAATTCCTTGGAGCTGCTCAGAACCGTAACCTAGGCGCTGCATGCTGCTGCTGTGAATAAACGTGTAATTCACAGCTTCCTGCAGACCCAATGCTGCCAATTGATGCCGCAGTTGATCAACGGCCTTTTGCTCAAATGTCTGGCCGCCAGGATGAGCACCACTAGCTGGCAGTGTACAGGGAATCTTGTCATATCCGTAGTGACGAGCTACCTCTTCAATGATATCACACTCGAGCTCGATATCTGTTCGGAAAGACGGAACACTCAGCGTCAGTGACTCCTTCGACTCGTCCAGAATTTCGAATTCCAGGGCAGTCAGACTCTGCTTTACCGCTGCCGTAGGAATGTCAATGCCCAGAATTCGTCGGATCTCAGTGAAGCGCAGATGAATCGTTCGAATTTCCGGGAGACGTTGGCAAGCATCCAGAACACCCCCGGCAGGTTCACCCTGAGCGTACAACTGCAGTAGTTGGGTGGCACGTTCCATAGCCATCTCCGTACCGTGTGGGGAGAGTCCTTTTTCAAACCGCGCCGCAGCCTCGGATGCAATACCCAAGCGCCGAGACGTCTTGCGCAGGCTGGCAGCGTTAAAATTGGCGGCCTCTAGAACCAGTGCGGTAGTGGCAGCGGTAACCTCGCTGTTAGCGCCACCCATGACTCCACCGATACACAACGGCTTCGCTGCATCACAAATCATCAGCATATCTTCATCTAGCCGCCGCTCCTGCCCATCCAGGGTCACCAGAGTTTCACCCTTGTGAGCACGACGGACCACAATGGCGCTATCGGTTAACGTGTGATAGTCGAAGGCATGCAGAGGTTGACCGGTTTCAAGCATGACAAAATTGGTTATATCCACGACATTGTTGATTGGGCGCATACCGGCAGCTCGCAGTCTGGCTTGAATCCAAAGCGGCGAAGGGCCAACAGCGATAGTCTCGATCACCCTGGCCATATACCGTGGACAGAGATCGTAGTCTTCCACAGTCACCGACAATAGATCCGAAGCAGCTCGGGCACTCTCCTCTACACGAATCTCGGGATACTCAATGGTTGTACCCTGCAGAGCAGCTACCTCACGAGCCATACCCAGCATGCTCATACAGTCAGGCCGATTTGCATAGATCGAAACATCCAAAATCGTATCATCCAACTGCAGAACAGTCACCAATCGCTCTCCGACAGGTGCCTCAACGGGCAGTTCCATGATTCCGCTGTGATCTTCACTTAGTCCTAGTTCCTTCTCGGAGCACATCATCCCAACACTGGCTACTCCCCGCAGCTCCACTTGCTCAATCCGAAGACCACCAGGTAAAACAGTACCGACTGGAGCCAAAGGAACCTTGAGACCAACCCGTACGTTGGGGGCTCCCGCCACAACGGTCAGGATATCAGCTCCATCGTTCACCTTACAAACTCGCAGTTCATCGGCGTCTGGATGCTCAGTGACCTCGGTAATTTGGGCAACGATAATTCCATCCAGACCCGGATTGGCCGATGTCGTCTCTTCCACTTCCATACCAGCCATCGTCAGACGATCCGCCAACTCAACGGCCGGCCAAGGAATGCTGACATATTCCTGCAGCCAAGCATACGATATATTCATGACAGATTTCCTCCTTTGGCCGTGAACTGGTTCAAGAACCGCACATCGTTATCGAACAACAGCCGGATATCGTTGATGCCATACTTAAGCATGGCAATTCGTTCGACTCCCATGCCGAATGCAAACCCGGAAAAAATACTGGGATCATAGCCGACCTTGGTCAAGACTCTTGGATCCACCATGCCAGAACCCAGAATTTCCAACCACCCGGTGTTCGAACACACTCTGCATCCCTTGCCACCACATATGATGCAGGAAACATCCACTTCAGCACTGGGCTCAGTGAACGGAAAATAGCTGGAGCGGAATCGTGTTCTTGTCTGCACCCCAAACATCATTTCGGCGAACAGCTGCAGGGTTCCCTTGAGATCCGCAAATGTAACGTCCCGGTCTACCAAAAGTCCCTCTACCTGATGAAACATAGGTGAATGCGTTACGTCAGAGTCGGAACGATACACCTTGCCCGGTGCTATGATGCGCACCGGCGGCTCTTGCTTTTCCATGGTTCGAATCTGCACCGGCGATGTCTGACTGCGCAGAAGAAAGGTATCGTTGAAATAGAAGGTATCCTGCATGTCTCGAGCGGGATGATCCTTCGGTACATTGAGAGCCTCAAAGTTATAGTAATCACTCTCAATCTCTGGCCCCTCGGCCACCTGGTAACCCATACCTGCAAAGATCTCTTTGATCTCATCCAAGACCATGGTAATAGGATGCAGAGATCCTTGTGGTCGAGGGCGTCCTGGAAGACTGATATCAATGGTTTCAGCCTCCAACCGCTGGGTCTGTTCCACGTCGGTCAACTGCTGCTGCTTGGCCTTCAATACCGCTTCCAGTTCAGCCTTGGCTTCGTTTACCATCTTCCCAGCCAGCGGCCGTTCTTCCGATGAGAGCTGTCCCAACCCCCGCAGCAGACCAGTTAAAGCTCCCTTTTTTCCCAAAAACTGAACACGAACTTGTTCCAACTCCTTCGCAGACGTCGCATTCTGGCAGGCCTTCACGGCCTCGTCTTTTGTTTCGTCTACCCTTGTCCG
>SLOZ01000169.1 GCA_007132255.1 Limnochordia bacterium
TCTAACAACGTGGTGCGGCGCCGCCAGGCCATTGGATTCACACCACTGCTCAAACCTCTGCTTGCGAAGATGTTGCCAAGCATGGTAACAAGGCTCGAGCTATGACCACCCTCCAACAGCGGTGAGAAAAAGTAGACGATTCATGCAGGGAAATAGTAGGTAGGTTTAGAATAAGCAACGTGGGTTAAAAATACCGCAATAGGCGCTTCTGGCGCCATGTCATAGGGGGTAGTAATAGCATGGAAATTCGCAAGGTAGCCATTTTGGGCTCCGGGCGGCTCGGGCGAGGAATCTCCGAAAACGCAGCCAGCAAAGGCTATGATGTTATTCTTTTCTCACAGGGGGCTGGCAGTCAGGACGCGCCTCGGAAGATCGAAGCTAGTTTGGACCGAAAACTGGCCAAATGGTCCATCACGGAAGCTGAGAAACGCGTCGTGTTAAGCCGCATCTCGTACACATCGGACCTAAAGGAGCTGAAACAGGCTGACCTCGTTGTAGAAGCAACAATCGACCATTTTTACACAAAGCAGGAGCTTCTGCGTACCGCCGATCGGCTCTGCCGCCCGGAAGCGGTCTTTGTCTCAACAAGTTCTACCTTAGACGTGTCGGAATTATCGCAAGGCATTTCTCGCTCGCAATCCTTAGTCGGTTTGCATTTCATCCCACCGGTGCCCGATATATCTGTCGTGGAACTGACTCGCGGCTTCGAGACGTCTGATGCCGCCGCCGCCGTAGCCATTAAGTTTGCTCAGCGTTTGGGCAAGACCGTGATTGGCATCGAGGAGTCTCCTGGACTCGTCAATCCGAGAAGTTTGGTCACCTTGGTCAACGAAGCTGCTTATATGATTGACGAAGGCGTGGCGGATGCTGCCAAGGTCGAGGCCATCATCAGCCAGTCTTGGGGCATGTCGCAGGGACCTTTGGAGATGGCAGATCGCCTCGGTTTGGAACTCATCCTTAACTGGATGGAACAACTGCAAGAAAACCTAGGCCCACGATTCGCTCCATGTCCATTGATCCGAAGATATGTTCGCCAAGGCCGTTTGGGCGTCAAGACTGGTCAAGGATTCCTGACGTATAACAAAGACGGATTCGCCCAAGACGGGTTGGAGGAGGAGTAACTTTGAAGATCTTCGTATTAAATTGCGGTTCATCTTCCGTGAAGTACAAACTGTATGACATGACCGATGAGACGGTATTAGCTGATGGACGCGTCGAACGAGTAGGACAAGA
This sequence comes from Limnochordia bacterium, assembly GCA_007132255.1. GTDB lineage: Bacteria > Bacillota > Limnochordia > Darwinibacteriales > B1SED10-159 > SLOZ01. The sequence continues at coordinate 1,234 of SLOZ01000169.1, forward strand.
TAACGCCATAGTAACGCACCAATCGAAGGGTAAACAAAAAATCTCGAAGACCATGCCCATTCTCGAGCATACCATTGCCATCCAAGAAAGTTTGGCACTCCTGACCGACGAGGAACACGGTATTTTAAAAAGCGCTGACGAGATTGCGGCCGTTGGGCATCGTGTGGTTCACGGAGGTGAGTCTTTTTCGGATTCCGTGATCGTAGACGAGTCCGTTAAGCAGATACTAGAATCCTTAGTCGACTTAGCGCCGCTGCATAACCCTGCCAATATTTCGGGGATTCTGGCATCCGAAAAACTTATGCCGGGAACACCTCAGGTCGCGGTGTTTGACACCGCTTTCCACGCCACGATGCCAAAACATGCGTATCTCTACGCAATCCCATATGTGCTTTACCAGCGTCACAAAGTTCGCCGATATGGATTCCATGGGACCTCCCATAAGTACGTGACAGGACGAGCTGCTAGTATGATGGGTAAGAATCTCAAGGATATCAAGGTGATCTCGTGTCATCTTGGTAACGGTGCTAGCCTTGCCGCAGTGGACCGCGGACGTTCGGTGGATACAACCATGGGCTTCACCCCATTGGAAGGACTCATGATGGGAACCCGCAGCGGTGACATTGACCCCGGGGCGATTTTCTACTTAATGGAGAAAGAGGAACTGGAGGTCTCTGACATCAATTCCATGTTGAACAAGCATTCGGGATTGCACGGTATGGCTGGTGTCAGTGATATGCGGGATATCGAGGCCGGAATTGAGGATGGCGATAGCCTCTGCAAGATCGCCTATGACATCTATGAGTACCGCATCCGCAAGTACATTGGTGCCTATATCGCAGCCATGGACGGCGTCGATGCCATCGTCTTCACTGCAGGCATTGGCGAAAACACTCCAAGCCTACGCACGGCCATTGCTAACCGGCTTTCGTTCTTGAAGATCAAAATTGATGAAGAAGCCAACAACCAGCGTGGCAAGGAGATCGAGATCAGTACCTCAGATTCGCAAGTCAAGGTATTCGTTATCCCCACCGACGAAGAAGTCATGATAGCTCGAGATACCGCTACTCTCATCTAGTCGTCTCGACCAAACCGCGGAAAAGCACTGTCCCTGGGAATGCGACAGTGCTTTTTTACCATCAATCATCGCATAAATCGATGTTGTCCGATGGTCACCGCCGCCGGACGAGCATGCATAAACCGATCGCTAGATTGTCTGGGATTGAAGAAAAACAGCGAGCCTTTACTGGGATCGTGCCCGTTGAGAGCTTCAAGAGCGGCTCGATAAGCCATGTCGTTAGCAGGGCGGTAAAAGCTCCCATTGGCGATGGGCTGAAAGGCCCGAGGTTGAAACAATACGCCTCGCAAAGTACTGGGAAACTGTGGACTTTTGATTCGATTAAGAATCACGGCTCCAACAGCCACTTGACCAAGATAGGGCTCGCCACGGGCTTCAGCATGGATCATCTGAGCCAACCAGCGAACCTCGCCGTTGGTCAAAGCGATCTTCGCCGGATACTGCTGAAGAGTACGGTTCGGTACAAGGAGCGCCTGGCCAGGTTGAATGGATACACCATTGAGATTGTTGAGCCGCTGTAGTTCACTGACGGTTGTATCGTAGGTTCGAGCAATCCAGTAAAGCGTATCGCCCCGCTCCACTCGATAATGTGCCAGCGACTCTTTCGTGTCGGGAACTTCTTGAGCCGGTGGCGAAAGCTCTTCCTTGGACTCAGCTAGAATGGTCATCAGTTCCCCATAAATAAGCACGGCCTCCTGAAGATCAACTTCAGCTGTGTAGACCTTCACCGCAGGCGGGTCAAGATTGAACCCTGCGAGGCCGTTAGGTCCATCAGCAGCGACGTCTTCTTGTAAACCGGCAACCGTCGATGGTTCAAGAAACTCTGGAACCACGAGTATTGGTATCGATACAGCAAACACAATGAACACAATGATGCCTATGCGCAACGATGAACCTAAGGTTTGGTAGTGCAAAAGCTCACACTCCTTTATGCGAACACTTAACGGTGTTAAAAACACCGAGTAGTAGGATTATATAAGGTAACAAGCAGTTTGTCAAACCCGGCAACGGTTCGGACGGAAGTGTGAGTTAACCTGTGAGTTAACCGGTGTGCGTTAGCACCTGTGCCAAATTCTCTCGTCGGTCAGACCTGCTGCCTACATATGATTGAACGCCCAAGATTGACCGCTCGACTCAAATGAACGCCGGTCAAACTACGTTCCACACTCCGTCGTAGACCGGGCATGATTCGTTTTGGAACAGGGCTGCAAGGAGGCTGATGACTTTGAAGTCACTCAAAGAATGGATTACCCCCCAGCGCTTGGCAATGATCTTATTTGCCCTGCTCATCATTTATCTTTCACGAACAATAACAGCGATCCTTTTGCCCTTCATGATCGCCCTATTCTTGGCAGCCGTTTTGGAACCCGTCATTGATTTCTTGGAACGGAAGGGTAAGTTTCCTCGCTCATTAGCCGTCATGTCAACTCTGACTGCATCGGTCATCTTCTTCGGTTATCTCATCGTCAATGTCTTTACCAAACTCATTGCCGAACTGACGGACCTAGCCAATCTCCTGCCACAGCACCAAGCCACCCTAACCCGTATTGCCGCCGATATTTTCAGCCGCTTCGAACAGTTTAGCGATTCTCTTCCACCGATGGTGCGAGCCAACATTCAAAACAGTTTTGATGAGTTGGTACGAGCCCTGGAAGTTGGCAGCCGCGACCTTCTCAACAAAGCTCTCGGGATGATTGCGAGCTTGCCTGTAATCTTGGTCGTCACCACTGTCATTATCGCAGCGGCTTACTTTATCTCCAAAGACAAACAACTACTCACGAATACCATGATGCGCTTTGTCCCCGAACAATGGCACACGCAGACTGACGAAATCCGTCACCGCATCGCCGTCGATTTGGTAGGTTTCATCAAAGGACGTTTGGTGATGCTTCTGATAGCGTCTGGCATCGCAGCGGCAGGCCTTATCTTCATCGGTACCCGTTATTGGCTGATCCTTGCGATATTAATCGGAGTACTAGACAACATTCCAGTGGTTGGCCCTGGCATCATCTTCGGGCCATGGGCGGCTACCGTATTCTTCCTTGGCGACATCAACCGCGCACTCTACTTAGTAGCACTTTACGTTGTAATTTTCTCATCCCGGCAATTCGTTGAACCCAAAGTCATGGGTGACTCCGTCGGCATTCATCCACTGGCCATGCTCTTAGCCTTATATGGCGGGATTGTAGCCTTCGGTGTATTAGGATTGTTTATCGGACCTATTTTGGCCATCGTTCTAAAGGCGGTTTTGGGTAGCCCGGCCACGCGTACCAAGGAGCAGTAAGAAGCTAGAACACCA